>CAWVXN010000230.1:0-5188 GCA_963933695.1 uncultured Myxococcales bacterium
ATTTCGCGTAGTGCCTGAATGGTGCTCCGGATTCGCTGGACTGAGACCCCGGCGTCGATCAAGCGCTTGGCGGCCTTGAGCGCAATCAGGTCCTCGAAGGTGTATCTGTGGTGCCCCCCCTGCGTCCTGATAGAAGGTCGCACCAGATTGGTCTGCGCCCAGTACTGCAACTGGCGCCGGGAAATGGCAAGCAGTTGCAGCACGTCCCGGGTCCTGAAAATTGCCGGGTCTAAGGAGTCACTTTCAGGCTGCACCGGAGATTCGGGCAGTGAAGGCTGTTTCGCGCGATTCTGCCACGCGTCGTATCGCGCTTTAGTAGAACGACCTGCGGAACTCAAAGTGTCCGCCGCCTTTCTCTGTCAGGACGATCAATGCGCCCCGTGTCCTCACTCTGCCCCGCTCCAGGGTCGACCTGGGCGACTAACCCACCCGGCATCGAAAAGGGAAGCCCGGGCAGTCGACCTTCCCTCTGATACGCGAGATAAGGCCGTAGAGGCCTAGAAGTCAACCCATAAAAGAGCTATTTTGATCAATTAGGTCTTATGAACGGCTCGATTAAGGGGTTTCTCCCCCGAGCCGTGGCGGGTCAGTAACCGGTGGTGGGCCTTATCGCCCCCACGCCATTGGCTGGCTAATAGGCTGGCCAAATGGCTGGCTATATAGACTGGCCAATCGAATCACGTGTCGTTGAGTACCAGCGGGTACTGCGCGTGTTTTGAGCCGGGACAAGAGGGAGCATTTTTGCCAGGCCCCAAAGCGACTACTGATTCTGGGATCGATGCGACGATCGAGGGTGCCGACTCGACGAAAGAATTGAGTCGTGAATTGGCTTCGATGAACTCGGAGAAAGCCGAGCCAAGGGTTCTGGTCGTGGAGGGCTCGGGGGTTGCCCGTCCCTATATGCGGGGGATCATGGTCCATGCCCTGATGGCGAAGGGCGTCAGCTTTGATGATGCCTATTCTGCAGCCCAGACGGTGGCGGCACAGATTGAAGGCCGCGGAACTGTGGAGCGAGCCGAGTTGAGCAAAATCATCAAGGAAATTTTGGGCGACGCCCCTGAAAACGAGCCACCCATCCCGCTGCCCACGGCGATACGCGTTGTGGGTAATCGGGGGAGCACTCATTTCTCGAAGGGCACTTTGTCCCAGAGTTTGCTGGCGGCTTCCTTGGTGCCCGATGATGCGTTCGAAGTCGCTCGCCAAATTGAAACGGGGTTGATTCTCCAGGGGCGAGATGAGGTCTCCCAGGCCGAGTTGCGAGAACTTGCCTTCGACGCGCTGCTGGATCGCTTTGGCGAACGCGTGGCCGAGCGCTACTTGGTCTGGCGGGAGTTCGAGGAGCCCGACAAGCCTGTGATAATTCTGCTTGGTGGGACAGCGGGTGTGGGCAAGACCTCATTGGCGTTGGCTGTTGCGCAGCGCCTGGGTGTCAGTCGAATGCTTTCGACTGACTCGATTCGTCACATTATGCGAATCATGCTGTCGGCTGAGCTGGTTCCGGCGATTCATGTTTCGTCTTTCGACGCCTACCGTGAACTGCCAGCGCTGGGCCACGAGGACGATCCCGTGATTGACGGGTTTCTTTCCCAGGCGACAACTGTTTCGGTGGGGGTACGCGCGATGATCGATCGCGCCATCGAGGAGAATACCAGTCTAGTGCTCGACGGAGTTGCCTTGGTGCCAGGTTTGATCGACCTGACGGAATACGCCGATCGAGCTCACGTTTTCTTCCTTATGGTTGGACTCCTGGATGAGAAAGCTTTCGAGAGCCAATTCGAAGCGCGTGCACAAAGGCAGCGGGCACGGAACGCGGCGCGCTACGTGGAGCGACTCGAAGAAATCCTCAAGATCCAACAGTACCTTCTAGAGCAGGCCGATCGAAATAATGTGCCTATCGTCGACAATGTCACTGTCGATGGCTCTGCTCTCCTCGTGATCCGGCACGTAGTTGACTCTCTGCGTATCGATTGCGGAATTGACTTCGCCAAGCGACTCTAATCGGATCGGCTACCTGCTAGGCGTGTCGGTGAATCCTGCACTCCTGTTGCCTTTTCTTTTTCAGAGGGCAAGGTGGTCGATGAAAACGTGTACCTAGCAAGGTACGTTGAAGATCGGACAGGGCTGAAAATCCAGATGGCTCGATCCCTCAACTATGAAATACCGGGAAGCGACCGGCGTTCCGATTCACTGGAATTGGCGGAGCGTGGTTTCGATGGTCTCTTCAGTTCGGAGTTGGAGAACCCTACGGAACGTGTTCTGGAGATTGGTTTCGGACGGGGAGAATTTCTGCTGGAAATGGCGGCCAAGCGCCCTGCGACCGCGTTCCTCGGAATCGAAATTTCATTCAAGCGGGTTCTGAAAATGGCAAGAAAGGTTGGCCGCGCCGGACTTGTCAACGTTCGATTGATCGAGGCTCGAGGCGAAGTTGTCCTGAGCGACTTGCTCCCGTCTGATTTTCTCGACGAGATCTGGGTAAACTTTTCTGACCCGTGGCCGAAAGACCGGCATGCTCGGCGCCGGGTTATTCAGGCAGGCTTCGTCGAAAATGCGGCAAAGCGCCTCGTTGTAGGCGGTGTCTTGCACGTGGCTACGGACGATGTTCCCTACGCCCACCAGATCGGGGAAGTTCTGGCCGGAGAACCCCTGTTCGAGAATGCGTTTGCGCCAGACAAATGGCTGCCCGAGGTTCCTGGTCGCATTCAGACGGGCTACGAGATCGATTGGCGGGCGGCGGGAAGGCCTCTGCACTTCTTCGCGGGCCGGCGAAGGCAAGTCTCGGGATCGGGTGGCTGAGGTGGATCGGATGGCCCCGCAGGTTTCCGCTGAAAAACGCCCGAACCTCAAGAGTTTCGGACGCGATTCGCTCCGTGAACGCTTTGTGGCAGATGGCCTACCCGCCTACCGGGCGGATCAAATCATGGTCTGGCTCTACACCCGGGGTGTGGATGACCTTCATGCCATGACAAACCTCCCTCTGGAGTTGAGGCGGGGACTGGCTGAAACCTGGGAGTGTCGGGCGCTGGAGACGCGCGAGGTTCAGACCTCTGCCGATGGGACGAAAAAGTTCGTTCTTGAAACGCGGGATGGGGAAGTACTGGAAGCCGTGCTGATCCCCGAAGAGCGCCGCAATACCCTCTGCGTATCCACCCAAGTGGGCTGCCCCTTGGCGTGTTCGTTTTGTGCGACCGGGAAAATGGGGCTCAAGAGGAATCTCGGCGTGGCCGAGATTGTCGACCAGTTCATACGGGCTCGAGAGGTACTGGCCGAGGATGATGTCATTACGAATATTGTCTTCATGGGTATGGGAGAGCCTCTGCTAAATCTGGCGGCAGTCAAAGAGTCGATTCGGATATTCACTGAGCCCAGGTGTCTGGGAATGGCTCCACGGAGGATCACGGTATCGACATCTGGCATCGTCCCCCAGATTCGTCCTTTGCTTGAAATTGGTCCAATTAACCTCGCTGTTTCGTTACACGCGACCACCGATGACGTGCGAGACGAGTTGGTACCGCTCAATAAGCGCTTCCCCCTGAAGGTTTTGCTCGGAGCGCTCCGCGAAGAAGAGTTAATCACTAAGAAGAGGCCGGTATTCTTCGAATACACTCTTATGAAGAACACGAACGACAGTCTCGATGACGCCCGGAGGCTTTCTCTTCTTCTAGAAGGTATTCCGTGCAAGGTGAACCTGATTCCCATGAACCCTCATCCGGATGCCGATTACGAACCCCCGAGCCGAGAGGTTTGTGATGCATTCGCCGCGGAGGTCTACAGGTCTGGTCTGCGCGTTACCTTGAGGCGGAATCGAGGGCGGGATATCGACGCGGCGTGCGGCCAATTAGCCGCGCGCCACCAGCCCCAGGCTAAGTCCGTCATCCTCTGATTTCAGCCTTGAATTCGGCTTATGGATGTTCAGCGGCCTCGCGTCTCTCCACGATGGGTGAGATGATTTCGGCCCCTGCAGAGGCGGTTTCAAAATCGACGTCGGGGTTGTACTGCTGAAGTAGCCAGAGTGGAACCTTGAACTGCTGGTGGGCCAGATTCCAGATGGAATCGCCAAGCTTCAGCGTGTGGGTCGTCGTGCCTGTGATCTCCCATTCGGAAAAGTATTTCCCCTGAACTGTTCTCTGAAAATCAATTCGTTGTTCTTCAAAAATTGTCTTGGGTACCCGGCTGAAGTCCAGTCGGAGCCGACTGTGGATCGGAAGTGCTTCGCCGAATTGCAGGTCGTTGCGCACCCGCAGTTCCTGTGCGCGAACGTCGAGCCACTCGGCGTAGTGTCCCAGGGTTTCTCCAAACTGCACTTCGATCGTGCTGTCGGCGTTCACTCGGTAGTCGGCGGGATCTGCCAGCAGGTTGAGAGGGGCGAGTTCGGAACCCGAGCGGGTGGCTTTCTCTTGGCCGGCCGGTGATTCCATCGCAGCCAAGTCGGTGCTCTCTGGGGGCTTTTTCGGGAGTTCCGGTTGGGAAGGCACAGGAGGTCTTTGGGGTTCGGGTTGGCCGGGGAACTGGAGCGCTTGGCCGGCGTGGACGAGGTTGCGATTCCGAATGTTGTTGACCCGTGCAAGTTCCTCTTCGTCGATGCCGAAACGAAGGGCGATCGAGGTTAATGTGTCCCCCCTGCGGATAGTGTAGACGCCATTCTCGGGAAGTGCGGATGGGACGACGGCCCGTCTTCCCTCCGGGCGGAACGAAGATGCATGCTCAATGGGCAGGCGGAGCTTTTGCCCCACCCGGATTCTGTTCCTGTCGCGTAGATTGTTCAGGTTTTCGAGTTCGCGAATGGGAACTCGGTACTTTTGTGCGATTCGCGAAAGTGTCTCGCCCCGACGGACCACGTGGTAGCTGTCCCGGGTCTGAGTCGCGAAGCGCTGGGTTTGGGGCAGGGAGGCGAGAGCACTGGCCAGGGGCTGGGCCAATTCCGAGACCGGGATCTTGAGCTCGAAGCCCTGTGGGATCCTCTTCTGGCCGGTCCAAACGGGAGAAAGCAGTGCTGGGTTCGCGGCCTTGAGGCTTTCGATGTCCACATCAAGAACTCGCGATACAGCTTCAGCAGATGCGTAGAAGGGAAGGGGCTCGCTGTCGTAGAGAATCGGCGGGTCGAGTACGAGGACTCCGAAGTAGTGCTCCGGGTTCTCGGAAATTCGCGATGCAGCCACGAACTCGACGTAAAAATTGCGAGAGGCAAAAC
>CAWVXN010000231.1:0-5181 GCA_963933695.1 uncultured Myxococcales bacterium
CTGGGGATCGAGTGCGTCCTGATCCCCCGGACCTCGCCGGCGTTCTCGGCGCTGGGTGCGCTCGCGGCGTCGCCCACCATTGACGAGGAGAGGTCCTATCTGGTGTCGGCCCAGGAGGCAGAGATTTCGCGTATCTCCGGGCTCTGGCAGGAGCTCGAAGCGCGTGCCCTGGGCTATTTCCTCGATGCGGGTTTTCCGAAAGAAGAGGTGGCCCTTCGCTTCCAGATGAACCTGCGCTACCCCGGACAGAACTGGTCCCTGTCCGTGGAGGTGGCCACGAAGGGGGGCGAATCCGCAGCCGGATTTTTCGACGCGGGCGCGATGGAGAAGACCCTCCATCGCTTTCACGAACTGCACGAGGAAGAGTACGGCTACAACCGCCAGCAAGAGAGTCCGGAAATCACCGGGGTTCGTCTGGTCAGCCGGGCCTCCATTCCCGAGCCCGTGTTCGCCGGGGGCTTCTGCACAGAACCGCGCCAGGCCGAGCCCCGAGGTTCCCGGCGCGCAAACCTGGGCCGGGGCTTCGAGGAGACACCGATCTACCGGGGGCCGGATCTGGCTCCCGGGGACGTGGTGGCGGCGCCGGGCATCATCGAGGAGACGTTTACCACCATCGTCGTGTATCCGGGCTGGGAGGCCCGGGTGGACGACGCGGGGGACTATCGGCTCATGCGCACCCCCTGAGCGGCCCCATTTCTTGTCCAGGTTTGTTCCTGGATTTTCTGCAATCCAGGAAGAACCGGGGATTTTGTTTGGCTCCCGCTTGGTTTCGGGGGCGGGTTTTGCGAAGGTCCCGGCTCCTTCCAGTCCTTCTACCAGACGGAGTCAAGCATGTCTCGCTCTCGTGTTCTTCTGACGGGCGCCTCGGGGAGTATGGGTCACGAGGCTTTCCTTGAGCTGCGCCGTCGCCGGGACGACTACGCGACGCGCCTACTGCTCCGGCCCTCCAAGGTGAACAAGAAAATGTTCGCCCCCTACGCCGACGAATCCTGGCTCGAGATCGTTTGGGGTGACCTCACCGAGGCCGCCGATGTGGATCGCGCAGTGGCGGGGGTAGATTTCGTCTTGCATCCCGCGGCGATGATCTCCCCGGCCGCCGACCGGAACCCTTCGCTCGCCTACGCGATCAACGTGGGCGGAACCCAGAACGTGGTGAATGCGATCCTGGCCCAACCCGATGGCGCCGAGCGGATCCGCTTGGTGGGGGTGGGATCCGTGGCCCAGTACGGGGATCGCCTGCCGCCACTGGAAATGATCCGGGTGGGCGACCCGCTGATCCCCAGTGTCCACGACTATTATTCGCTCACCAAGTGCACTGCCGAACGAATGATCGTCGAATCGGGGATTCGCCATTGGGCGAGCCTGCGCCAGACATTCATTGTGCCCCCGCAACTGTTGGGCTTGCTGGACCCGATCCTTTTCCATCAGCCCCTCGATCAACGAATCGAACTCATCACCAGCCGGGATGCGGGCTATGGCCTGGTTCAGTGCCTGGAGACCTCGGACGATTTCTGGGGGAAGATCTACAACATGTCCGGGGGGCCGAGTTGCCGGGTGGTTTACGAGGATTTTCTCTCGGATCAGTTCAACGCCGTGGGCCTTGGTGATTACCGAAAAATTTTCGATGCCAACTGGTTCGCGTTGAAAAATTTCCATTGCGGATATTTCGCGGACAGCGAGGATCTGAACCATCACCTCGGCCATTTTCGCGACACCCTGGATGATTGCTACGCCATGGTGGATGAAGCGATGGCGCCCTGGATGAAATTGGGGGCCCGCTTGGCTCCGGCCCCGCTGCTCCGGGTCCTGGCCCGGCGTTGGGCCGAGCCGCTTCAGTGGATCAAAGAGGACAACACGGCCTACATCGATGCCTTCTTCGGTTCGCGCGCCGCTTGGGAAGCGATTCCGAGCTGGGACCAGCGCTGAGTTCAAAAAAAATTCGGAGCCCCGACCTCGGGCGCTCTGAAAAACGAGTCGGATGGAGATGCGTTAATGGAGTCATCGTCGATGGGAAGACCGGAACTCGTGGCGTTCGCTGAGTCGCGTGGGGGACAGCTGCTCTCTGGGGAAGACAGCACCCTGCACGACGTCCTTCAAACCCCCCTTCGCTGGCGCTGCGCGCTGAACCATGAATTCGAAGCTTCGCCGGGACTCCTGATTCAAGGGGGTTACTGGTGTCCCGAGTGTTTCCCCTCGGCCCATGAGGGAAGGGGCTGGGACTGGGCCAGTCAGGCGAAGGTTGACCCCCTGCTCGCGCGCTTCTACCGCACGGGCTGAGCGTCATCAGGGTTGGGGGCTGGGATGCAGGGGGCGGCCCGGGGAGGCTAGTATTTTTCCCCCACGATCGGCTGGCCCGCCCGTCGGCTCAACCGGCTGGGCAAAGGGTGGCTCGGTCGCGTCCGAATCACTTCAAGGAGAAAATGTGTCCCGGCATCCCCTGAGAGCAAGCGCCGCCGTGGTCGGCATCGGAGAGACCGATTACGTGCGCGGGGCGGATGCGACCCCGGTGCAGCTGATGCTGCAAGCCTCCTTGGACGCCATCGGGGATGCGGGGCTCAAGCCGAGTGAGATCGACGGAATTCTCCCGCCCCCGGGCTACACGTCCGCTGAGGAATTGGCCGCGAACCTCGGCATCGAGGACCTTCACTATGCCGCGACGGTGCACCTGGGCGGCGCGAGCCCGACGGCCTCGCTTCAGACCGCGGCCATGGCGATTCATTCGGGGGTGGCGAAAAATGTTCTGGTCGTGGTGGGCTGGAATGGTTTCTCCGCCTTCCGCCCCCGGCCCGGGGTGAAGCGTCCGCGCATGGGGCTCGACCCGGGCTCGGTGGGAAACGTCACCATGGACTACTACCTCCCCTACGGCGCACGCATCCCGGCACAGTTCTATTCCTTCATCCTGATGCGCTACAAGCAGCTCTATGGGATTCCCGACGAGGCGGCGGCCGAAGTGGCGTTGGCCTGCCGAGCCCACGCCCAGCTCAATGAAAAGGCCTTGATGCGTGGGCGTCCTCTGGATCTGGACGAATACATGGCGGCACCCTGGGTGGCCGAACCCCTGCGCAAATTCGATTGCTGCGTGGAGACCGATTGCGGCGCCGCGGTGGTACTGACCTCTGCCGAGCGCGCCAAGGATCGCCCCCACACCCCGGTGCTCTACCTCGGAGGCGCCGAGGGCCATCCCTATCCGGCGGACGACATTACGAACCGGCGGGATCCCTTCAAGGTGGGCCTGTCCTTCGCGGCCCCCCGGGCCTTCGCGATGGCGGGGGTGGGACCCGAAGAGATGGACTTCCTTCAGGTCTACGACTGCTTCACCTATGTGGTGCTGCTGCAACTCGAGGCCCTGGGACTCTGCGGCCCAGGGGAAGCGGGGGACTTCGTTCAGGGCGGCCGAATCCGCTTGGGAGGGGAGCAGCCCCTGAATACCCACGGCGGCCTGCTCTCCCAGGGCCATATGTGGGGGATGAATCACATCATCGAAGCCACGCGGCAATTGCGGCATGCCGGAGGTGCGGCTCAAGTGGAGGGGGCCGAACTGGGGCTGGTGACGGGCTGGGGGGATTATGGCGATGGCAGCATCGCGATCCTTGGACGGGGAGATTGAGATCCATGGGATTCCCTGGCACTCGATCCCTGGAGGCGAAGTCATGAGCGATGCACCCGCGAAGTACATTCCCGACCCCGACGGACGCAACGCGGATTTCTACCGCCACCTGGCGAGTGGAACTCTTCACTTGCAGGCCTGTGAGGGCTGCGCCCGGGTTCTGCATCCGCCGCGTTTTCTGTGCCCGGGTTGTGGTTCAGACGCTCTGGTCTTCAAGCCGTCGGCGGGGCAGGGGCGAATTTTCTCGTGGACACTGACCCACCGTCCGGTGGATCCGGGTTGGGCCGCCGAGGGGCTCCCCTACGCGACGGTGGTGGTGGAGATGGAAGAGGGCATTCGCCTGGTGGGCGGTTGGCGGGGCACCCCGGATGTATTGTGTCTTGACCTTCGGGTTCAAGCCGAAGTCGAGCCCGCCACTGAAGCCTTTGCCTTCCTCTATTTTAGGCCCCATGTCCCGCTCGATGTAGAAATTTAAGATAACGGCCATACCCGAACGTTGTGCCAGAGGACAGCTTGAAAGTCCTCTCCTCAATGACCTGCTCTTCGCCGGCGCGAATCAGATCGTCGATGTCTATCAGAAACCATGGGGGCCTCGGGCAGGGCAGGGTGGGGGATGGCATGGAGCACCGTTGTTTCTGGTGGATGGCTATCAGCTGTCGGATACGATGAACAATGTCTGTGCGAGCGTTTCCGGAGCTGCGCGACGAATTCGAATCTCCGGACAGTGGGAGATTGAGGCGGTCCGCAGGGTCACCCCTGAATTTCCTCCAAGTCGGAAACCGCTCGATGAGCCTCTTCAATCGCACTCGGAACCGCCGCCGAAGCCCCAGCATCGGAGTTGGCAACCGCGATGCGCCCGAATCGCTTTCGCCCAACCTCGTTCGGATACTCACCGTCGTCATAGGTCAAATCAGAGATCGGATCATAGGAATACGCATAACCATGTGCCCAACGATTGACCGTGATGGCTGCAATATCGGTGGCTGGATCGAATCCCCCCTCGGACAACATACCCCCGAGTTGCGAGCGGACTGAGCGCTCAATCGACTCAAACGGAGTCCGGAGAAGATCCCGACGCCCGGCCCGGTATTGGTCCCGTGCGGACGCGCTGCCATCCGTACCCTTTGGGAACCGTTCCATGTGCACGACGATCGGCTCGTCGGGGCCGGCCGAAAAACGGTAGTCGCCGAGACTGACCGGAAAATCGAGCATCGCGTTCGCGTGGTACCCACCTGGGGCCGCGAACGCCCCGATTCCCATCTTCTTCCAAGCCTTCCAGTTTCGAAGCAAGACATTCGTGTACACCACGGGCGATTTGATCGCGAGCGAAAGTGCATCGCGCTGACCCCCGGGCATCTCGGGGCAGAGATACGGAATCATCGAATTGTATCCCGCAAGGATGCACGCTCGGCCGCGTACGACGCGAGAGCGCGAAGAGACGGAAGAAGAAGCGCCGGTCACATAGGTAATCGAGACACTCTTCGACTTGGCCGGCCCCTCCTCATGGACGACCTTCACAACCGTCGCGTTCAATCGGACCCGCACGCCCGCCCCTGGATCGTCGAATTTTCCAT
>CAWVXN010000232.1:0-5180 GCA_963933695.1 uncultured Myxococcales bacterium
CCCGAATGAATCCCCGCCCAACAAGCACTTGAACCGGAGGCGTCCCAATAGCAACTAGACACAAAGCCCATGCCCGGACGTTGTGCCAGAAGGTGACCTGATGCCAGAACCCAGCTTGGACGCCCTGCCCTCCCTGAGCGGGCTCTTCGTGTGCGGGGTAGCGGGCCACAGCCACTGGCCGTTTCCCAAGGGCCGACCTGGGTTTTCAGGGGCTAGCGATAGCGACAGCGAATCAAGCTAATTAGGCTGCAGAGCCGTTGCGGCATTTCCAGGGACTTCGTTGCGGACAGCCCTCAAGCTCTGCAAGGCTTCCATCACTCAAAAGGAGATTTCCCAAGATGGATTCGAATCAGATGGGCGCAACGGGCCAGCAGATCGTGGCAAGCGCGATCGATCTTCTTTCCAATTGGGGGATCCAGGTGGTGGGCGCCCTGGCGGTGCTCGTCGTCGGCCGCTGGATCGCGGCTCGGTCAGGACGCGTCACCCGAGATGCACTCACCCGCGCCAACGTGGATCCCCAGCTCATCCCGTTCTTTCAGCAGGCCACCCACTATTCCCTGCTCGCCATAGTCGTCGTCGCGGTCCTTCAACTGTTCGGCGTGGAGACCACTTCCCTGGTGGCCGTCATCGGCGCCGCGGGGCTAGCTGTGGGCCTCGCCTTGCAGGGTACGCTCTCCAGCTTCGCTGCGGGTGTCATGCTGCTTGTTATGCGTCCGTTCAAAATCGGCGATGCCATTTCGGTGAGCGGATCGACGGGAGTCGTTGCCGAAGTCACGCTATTTGTGACGACGCTCAATACTTTTGACAACGTGCAGATCATGCTTCCCAACTCCGCCGTGTATGGCTCGACCATCACCAACTTCAGCGCAAACGAGCAGCGAAGGATCGACCTCGTTATCGGAATTTCCTACGGAGACGATATCGGTCAGGCCATCGAGTCGATCCACTCGATTCTCCGAGCGGACGACCGTGTCCTGCAAGAGCCGGCGCCCGCAGTGGCCGTCACAGAACTGGCTGATTCCAGCGTCAACATCATGGTTCGGCCCTGGGTGGACTCCTCGAACTACGGCGCCGTACGCGGTGATCTCACCCGGGCGTTGAAAGAAGGCCTGGAAGAAGCGGGGATCTCTTTTCCCTTCCCCCAGCAGGATCTCCACTTGGTGTCGGCCCCGAACATGCCCTGAAGGTCCGCTGCTCGGCGACACGGCCGAGCCCAATGCAGCGTTCGGCCATTCGTGACTTCAATCACCAGTCATCCACGCACACCAATCATCAACCCGAAGACATCAAAAAATTAGGAGCTCCATGATCAGGTTTTTTGCAAGTGCCACATTGTTCGTTTTCCTCGCCTTGCCCGGCGTGGCAGAAGAGTTCGAGCTCTCCAATGGGGACAAGATCGACGCCACCGTGATCGAGGAAAACGAGGGGATGATCGTCGTGGAACATCCTCAACTGGGGCGAATCGAAATCCCGCGGACGGCCCTCAAGCCGCCCGCGCCGCCCAACCCCGGACTCTTCGGCACCGAGGTGCTCGCGGGCTGGAACCGCAACTTTGGCGTGGGCTTTTCCGGATCCAGCGGGAACAGTGCGGACGCGAGCTTCAATGCTTCCCTCGCCATGGCTCGCGCAACCGACGCGTATCGCGGCGCATTCACCAGTTCATACTTCTTCGCCAGCCAGAACAGTCAGCAAACCACCAACGAGTTTTTCATGAACTACCAGCACGATTTCCTGTTCAGCGAGTCCCCCTACTACGTTTTCGTGCAAGGTCGCTACCAATACGATGCGTTCCAGGCCTGGGAGAACCGCATCTCGGGGAGCGGCGGCCTCGGCTACAACCTCCTGACCCGAAAGACTTTCGACCTTCGGGGAGAACTCGGTTTTGGGTTTTCTAGATCTTGGGGCACCGAGCCCGGGTGGCGGCCCGAAGGCGTGGTGGGCCTGACGGCGAGCTGGACACCCATCGCAGGCCAGAGTGTCCAGGCCGATCTCACCTATTACCCGGACTTCGACAACTTCTCCCAGTACCGAATTCTGGCCAATGCCGCTTATATCGTAGCCATCACCCAACTCGATGGACTGAGCCTGAAATTGGGAGTAAAGAACGAGTACGACTCCTCTCAGCCAGGCGAGAACAACAACCTGAAGTACTACGGGAACCTGGTGTACGATTTCTAGGCTGCAGGTCGGATCCCCGGGTTGAATTCAGGAGAAGCATGGCGGTCAAAACCTTTTTCGATCCGAAGCCGGAAGATGAATCCCGCAATCTGGCCTTTTTTCCTGCAGAGATTTCCGGCGGGCGAAAGCTCTCTCATGAAGAACTCGACCGCTTCAATCGCGAGGGTTTTCTCACCGGGCTCCCGGCATTCAGCACCACAGAGATTACGAAAATTCGAGCCTATCTCGATGATCTGATTGCGACAGTGCTCGCAGCCGACGACCGTCGCAACGCCTATTCGATCAACGCGTATCACCTGGTCTGCGCTGGAATCTACGACCTGGTTCTGAGCCCAGTGCTACTCGATTACGTCGAGGACATTCTTGGCCCCACTTTCGGGTCATGGGGAAATCATCTCTTCTGCAAGTTGCCCGGTGACCCCATGGCGGTGCCTCTCCACCAGGACGCCTCCTACTGGCCGATTACGCCTTCACGCACGGTGACCGTCTGGATTGCCATCGACGACGCCGACCCCGAGAATTCCGCGATGGAATTTGTTCCCGGAAGCCACCTGCACGGACCGCTCCCCCACGAAGACCTCCCCTTGGATGGCAGCCGCGTATTGAAGCGCCAGGTGGTGGCCCCCGAGAGCTATGGCGAGCGCACAAACAATTCCATGCGGGCGGGGGAGATTTCCCTTCATTCAGACTTGCTCCTCCACGGCTCTCAACCCAATCGCTCCCCGCGCCGCCGGGCGGGGCTGACCATTCGCTACGCGGCCGGCGAAGTTAACGCCCTCCCCGGCCACGAATACTGGTTGAAACCCGGGGTCCACTGCCGGGGCGAACTCCCCGAGCATTGGCCACACCGATCGCGTCCCGAGGGAGAGCATCCGGAAAAGCTCGCCCACTTTAGCGGCGACTTTGATGGGAACCCCATGCTCGAGGGCGACTGAGGCCAGCCGGAGGGCGAAGCACTCCCCGCCGTAAAACTCGCGGGGAGCGGAAGGCTGAGCGTCGCGGATACCCCTCTACTCACGACGATCAAACGACGCTAGACCAAACAACGCTAGAAGGACGTGTCGTCGGATGAGCCCAGGCTATCGATCTCGGCGAGGCCCCGCTGTGCAGGCTCGTAATGCGGGTCGAGTCCCAGCGCTCGATTGAAATAGCTTCGCGCCCGGCCGCGACGGCCGAGCTTCATTTCGATCTCCCCGGCCAAGCTCAGAACATCGATGCGATTGGGTGCGATTTCTACGGCCCGCTCGATATCGACCAATGCGCGTTTCTCGAATCCAAGCCCGAGTTCGATTCGAGCCAATACGCCAAAGGTGTCCGCACTCGGCGTCAGATCGCCGCTGCGCGCATAGGCGCGAGCAGCGTCCTCGGGGCGTCCGGCCCCCATCAGGGCGTTTCCGACCTGGGCACGCGCGGTTGCGCTATCCCGGGCCACCCAGGCCAGCCCGTTGAGGAGCGTCGAGACAGAGTCGTATTTGCCCCGCTCCACGAGGGACGGAATCGCGACCTGCTGAACCGCGAACTCGGCCAACGCAACGGCAAGAAGAACCGAGGCCGAGCCCCAAACCACCTTGGCAAAACCGCCGGTCCCGAGCCTCCCGGCGGTCGGGGACCTCGGGGCCTGGGACCGGGCGCGAATCAGAATATCCGCGATTTTTGATTTGCGCAGTTTCCAGATCGCTCCATCGAGAATGAAGTGATGGAGGTTGACAAGAGAAGCCACCAACAAACCCACGGTCCACTCCGACACTGCTCCGCCGAAAATCTGGGGGGCGAAAATCAGGGCGGGGACGAACCATGCCAGGTTGCCGGCAAGCAGGGTCTTGAGCAGATATTGCCGGCTGCTTGCCCCTCCCGATTCGCTTCGAGCGTAGAAGCTCGTGATCCACAGGTATTGGACCGCATGGGCGACCACCACCCAATTGAAGTAGAGCGCGCGGTAATCGAAGTCGAAGACTTCCAGTCCGCCGGACGAGCCCATGTATCGCGCAAGGTCCGGCACCGTGAACCAGAGGGCCTGGGACAGGGCCAGCAAAGCGATGGGAAGCAGGTCGCGGAGCCGCCCACGATGCAGCATCAAGCGCCCGGCGACCAACAGAGCAACACCCCACGCCGCGGCAACTGCGGGAATCGCGACGCCGGAAAACCATTCGGGGATTCCGAGCCGGGCTAGGTGAACGCCCCCCTCGGCGAGGCCGCGAGGGTTTCCATCGGCCTGGTGCATGACCAGGAAAGTCAGCGCGTACGAGAGAACAAAGGAACCGTGAAGCCAGCGCTTGGCCGCCTCGGCGTCTACGCCCCGGCGGCGCATGAACATGACCGCGATCCCGTAATTCTGCCCGGTGTAGTGCCAAGGAGACCAGGTCAGGTAGGCGGTAAAAAGGAGTGTACCGACAGCGGCATCTTGGACTCCCCACACAAAGAGCGCGATCAGTGCCAGAGTCGTCCAAACCGTAAAGAACGCATAGGCCCGGCGCTCCGCACGCTGCTCATAGACACGAACCAGGGTTGCCCCATAGTGGGGCGTTGAAATCAAGAAAATCAGCAGCGGCGCGAGGTACAGGGGCTGCAGGCTGCGAATCCCGGGGCCAGCCAGGGCGAGGACGGGAAAGAGCAGCAGATACCAGGCCCCACACCCCAGCAGGAGATCCCGAGAAGACCCCCAGAGCCAGCGGTTCTGCGTGGGCGATACTGCGGTCATTGGGACAATATACTCCCTCGCCGAACACTCACCCCCCAACAAAAAATGCCGGGCGACCTCGTGGGCCACCCGGCATCTCTGTATTCGGGCTCAACGCTAGAGCGCAGTGCCTAGTGCTTCAGCCTAGTGGGTCGGCACGAAGCGTCGTCGCACCATGTAGCCGCCAGCCAGCACCATCAGGGACACCAACGCCAGAATGGCCGGAGCCGAAAGGGCCGGGGTCGCTGCAGGAGCAAAGGTCATGACCACGACCTCAAGGGCTGCGAAGTGGTTTGAGCTCGGGGTGCGCTCGGTGGTTGCCCCC
>CAWVXN010000233.1:0-5165 GCA_963933695.1 uncultured Myxococcales bacterium
GGGGCCAAGTTCGGGATGCACGCGCCACTGGAAACACTGACGGCCTACAGCGAGGAGTACCAGGCCGAGGTCTACGAGAGGCAACTCGCCATGCTGGCTCGTCAGCCCCAACTCAGCGGGATCAGTCCGTGGGTGCTCAAAGATTTCCGGGCTCCCCTGCGCCTCTACCAAGGCGTTCAGGACTACTGGAACCGGAAAGGGCTGATCTCGGAGAAAGGTGAGAAGAAAGAAGCCTTCTTCGTTTTGCGCGATCATTATGCCCGGGGCTGGCCCGAGGCCGCGATCCACTAGAGCGTCACACGTTTTACCGGCGGGACTCGAGTTTACTGGGCTTGATGCCGTGCTCCGGTGAGTGCGCGGATCTCGCTGGCGACCACGCGTCGGTTGATGTGGGGTTACACGGGTCGTGTCTCTACGGCCTCGGCGAAGGTGGCAGCATCCCCCGGACCGGCCCTTGCTCAAAATGAGGTTCCGATTCTTCCGGTGAGCGATGACTCATGCGATGCTTTCCCCTTTAATCCGAATAACAAGGCAAAGGCCCGCGGGTCGGGCCCAGGAGCTAAGAATGGCGCGTCGCTACTGGTTGATAAAATCCGAGCCCTACAAATATGCCTGGTCGGAACTGGTGGCCGATGGCTCGACGTTTTGGGATGGGGTCCGCAACTACGAGGCACGCAACAACCTGCGTGCCATGAAATTGGGCGACCTTTGTCTCTATTATCATTCGAACAAAGGCAAGGAGGTCGTGGGCGTGGCGCGGGTCTGTGTCGAGTCCTATCCGGATCCCACCATCGACGACGATCGCTGGCTGGTGGTGGACGTGGAGCCCGTCGTGGCGTTGAAAGAACCGGTGACCCTGGAGGCCATCAAGGCCGAACCCACCTTGGCCGAGATGGCGCTGGTCCGTCGCGGACGCCTCTCGGTGGTGCCCGTGGAGCGCCTCGAGTTTCAGCGTGTGCTCAGCATGGGGAAAACGAAATTGCCGCGCCCCTTAGCCGCGGCGGGAAAAGCGGCGCCCAAAAAAAATGGAGGCCAAGGATGAGCGATCTCGATATCGAGAACCTGGGCGAGGACGTTCCGCTGCTCGAGGCCATGCGCACGGCCCGGGCGATTCGCCGCCTGCGCACGGATCCGGTCCCGCCGGCGCTGATTCGCAAGGTCTGCGAAGCGGGCACTTTCGCGCCGAGTGGGGGCAACCGGCAGCCCTGGATTTTTGTCGCGGTGACCGAGGCCGAGCGCCGGGCCTGGATTGCTGAGCGCTACCGAGCGCGCTTTCGGGAGTACATCCTCCCGGCCCTAGAGAGGGCGGAGGCCGACCCCGAATTTCCCGAGGCAAAGGTGCGCAATATGCGGGCCGCCCTTCACCTGGCCGACCATCTTCACGAGGCGCCGGTTCACCTGTTCGTGGCGGGCTGGAAGCGCCGGGGGGAAACCCAGGACCAGGCTTTGTTTCCCGCGATTCAGAATATCCTGCTCGCCTGCCGGGGGGTGGGACTGGGCGCATCGCTCACCACGGTTCACCTGGCCGACGGCCCGGAGATCGACGCCTACCTGGGCCTGTCCGAGTCGACGCCGAGTTGCGCGCTACTTCCCATTGGCTGGCCCGTCGGTCGCCACGGCCGCCCACCCCGGGCCTCGGTGGATGAGAAACTCTATTTCGAGCGCGTGCCCGAAGGCGCCATCGCGCCGAGACGCTGACCAAGACACTGACCTAGACACCGACCAAGACGCTGAGGGAGGGGCTTCGGCGTCAGGGGAACATGTAGGTCGAGGCCAGGGCGTCGGCGTATTCGTTCCAGCGCGAACCGTCGTGGGCCTTGATCCACTTGAACTTCACGCCCGGCCGCGCCTGGGCGAGCGCCCACAACTCCTGAACCAAGTCGAGATTCTTGATGGGGCCGGTTTTGCGTTTCCAGCCGCGCTTTTCCCAGCCCGCCGCCCACTCGTTGACCGTCTTAACGCAGAGCTGGCTATCCGAGTAGATGTCGACTTTTGCATCCTCGGCCAATAGCCCCATGGCTTCGATGAGGGCCTGCAATTCCATGCGATTGTTTGTGGTGTCCGCTGCGTCCCCGCTTCGCTGCTCCCGGATCTGGCCCGCTTCCACCCAAACGAGCCCCCAGCCCCCGGGTCCGGGATTGGGGTCGCAGGATCCGTCTGTGAAGATCCCGGTATCCGGTCCAGCGGTATAGCGGGCGAGCACTTGATCGGTGGTGAGCAGATCGGGCAACGGAGTTTTCCTTTCGGGGCCCGCACGCCGAGGCGACTCGGGCCGGAGGGTTTTGCAGGAGAAAGGGCTTCGCGCCCGGTCTAGACGCCCACACGAAAATGCATCACGTCGCCGTCGGCCACGGAGTATTCCTTACCTTCGACCTGCATGAGGCCCTTGTTCTTGGCGTTGTTCTCTCCGCCGACCTCGATGTAGGTCGCAAAGGGAATCACTTCCGCACGGATGAAATTGTGCTCGAAATCGCTGTGGATTTCGCCTGCGGCTTCCGGGGCCAGGGCGCCCTGGCGAACCGTCCAGGCGCGCACTTCCTTCTCGCCCGCGGTGAAGAAGGTGATCAGGTTGAGGAGCGCGTAGGCGGTCCGGACGAGTCGGTGGAGACCGGGCTCTTCAACCCCGAGATCCTGAAGGAACTCGCTCCGTTCGTCTGCCTCGAGTTCGGAAAGCTCCGCCTCGACCTGCCCGCAGATGCGGACCACGCCTGCGCCGATTTTTTCGGCGTGAGTGGCGAGGGCCTCGCTGTAGGCATTTCCTTCGGCCAGGGCCGCGTCGTCGACATTGGCCACGAAGAGGACAGGCTTGGCGCTCAGAAGGTGGCAGTCCCGGTAGGCGATCCCCATGGCGTCGGGGACTTCGAAGTGACGGGCGGCACTGCCTCCGGAAACGTGCTCGAGCAGAGCAGAGAAAAAATCAGCTTCGGCCTTGGCGACTTTGTCCCCACTCTTGGCACCGCGCTGGGCGCGATCCAGACGCTTCTCAATGGTTTCGAGGTCGGCCAGGCCGAGTTCGAGCTCGATGGTTTCCACATCGCGAAGGGGATCCGGGGCGCCGTCCACATGGACGACGTTGTCGTCGTCGAAGCAGCGCACCACATGAACGATGGCGTTGGTCTCGCGGATGTTGGCGAGGAAACGGTTGCCCAGGCCCTCGCCTTGGCTGGCGCCCTTGACGAGCCCCGCGATGTCCACGAATTCCACGGTGGTGGGGATGATCTGGACCGAGTGCACAATGGCATCGAGTTGCTCGAGCCGACCGTCGGGCACCGTCACCACACCGGTATTGGGTTCGATGGTGCAAAACGGATAGTTCTCGGCCTGGATTCCAGCCGCCGTCAGGGCATTGAAAATTGTACTCTTGCCCACGTTGGGCAGGCCGACGATTCCGCAAGTGAGTGCCATAGGGGCGGTCGATTCTACTTTCTAGTGATCGAAGCAGAAACGAGCATTTGGAGGCTGTTTCGACTTGGACAGAAATTGGACGGGCAGGGTCTTCGAGACGCGATAGAACGGAGATTAAGGCACTCGAATATCGCAAAAATGGACGAAATCTGGACGGGCGCCGAGAGTCCATCCAGAGCGGTTGCAGAGCATATCCGGGGCAGACTCCAGGGGTCAAGGGGTACCTAGGAAATGCACCAGAGAAATCGAATCGCGCTTGAGAAGGAACTTCTACGGTCACCGAGAGCGAGAGATGAAGATAGATCGACTTCAGCGTGATCCTCTCAAGCCGCTGTTCTGCGAGTTGGAGAAAGCAGCCCGGGTCCGGCTACGAGGCGTCGATCCAGATCGGCGATGACCAGACCCGCTCGCGCAGGGTCCCGGGGACACGCGGGTCGGGCTCGCGTGAAAGGCGCAGGGCGTCGTAGGTCGACCAGCGACATGTCGGGTTCTGAAGGACACGAACGTAATAGAAGGCCCCCTGGTCGGGGTCGAAGTGAGGGTCCTTCCAGGCCGTCGTCAGCTGCATTGCGCCCGCGCTTCCCGTGGGCTTGCAGGTCGTCAGGTCGACGGATGCGCCATTGTCGGGACAGCGCAGGGTGGCCCTGTCCACCTCGAGGCCATCTGCGCAGGCGATATCGCGGACCTTCTCGTGGGTCGCGCCCTCTTCGTCGATCCAACCCTTGATGATCTGAATGCGCTGAAGCGGAGCGCTCATCCAATCGCCTTGTGCCGCCACGTAGAAGGTCGGGCTTGCGGTGTCGCCCTCGGTCGGCCGCAGTACGCCCCCCATCGGAACTCCGCCTGCGGTCGCCACTGCGATGGGATCACGCGCGGCGTCGATGTTCTCATCGAAGCCCCAGCCCGCAAAGAAGCGCAATGCGATGCGCGGCCCCGACGTGGCGTACACCTCCCGGCGCTTCATCGCCGCGAAGATCGCGTCACGCGTATTTTCCTCGGCCCAGACTGCAGCCAAGCCTCCCGGCGTGTGGAACTGCAGCATGGATCGGTAGGGCTTCCGGTCGGGCTGGGAGCGCGAGGGCTCCCGCAACCGTCGGATCCCGGGCGAAGCCGCCAAACCAACCGCGCCCACGAAATCCCATTCTTCGACGTCGCCGGGATTCCCGTTGTGTGTATCCGTCGAGCCGATCACGCCGAAGGCCAAAGGGTTGAAGCCGAGCTCCCGGTCGAGCTCGAGACCGACCTTGAGGCCTTGCCTCGCGAAACCCGTTTCGAACGCGCAGCCGGTCTCCTCGCCTGGCTCGCACGGCGAAAGCACCTGGCTGAACGCGCACTCCTCGTCGGTGGCACCGACGCCCAGTGCACACTCGGAAGCCCCCTTGATCTGGTAGATCTCCGCCAGGGGCTCGCGACGTTTGCGCAGGCGCCACCCCTCCTGGTCGTAGCTCCCGCCGTCCCAGGTGTACCGGCTATAGAGGAGCCCCCAGCTCTTGTTCGGGTTGTGCGGGATCGTGAGGAAGTCGCAGTCATCGGTGCAGGTGGCCTCCAGCCCGCGCCAGAGGTCGATGGCACTGCCCACGTCCAGGGACGAGATCGCGTGGCCTGGCAGGTCGTTGCCCTTGAAGAGGACGTTGCGGTGGTGTTTTCCGGCGCCCGGGAGAACGGGGGAGTATTCGTAGGCGGCAAACGTCGTGAGCACTCCCGGTTCGTTGTGGGCATCGGCCAGGGCGATATAGCGTGCCCAATCACTGCGCGCGTCT
>CAWVXN010000234.1:0-5147 GCA_963933695.1 uncultured Myxococcales bacterium
GGCACGTCCCACAACCACATTCCCCAACCACATTCCCCAACCACAATCCCCAACCACAATGCCCAACCACAATGCCGTCAGGCTTCCCGGAAGAGTCCCGTACGCCCGCGCACTGGATCGAGCAGACCCAAGTCCCCCCCTTCGAGGGGATAGCCTTTGGGAAAGGGGGGGCGGCTCTCAAGCCCCAGGGCCTCGACGACCCGAGGATGTTCGTAGTAGCCCGTGTAAAGAGGAAAGAGCAGGCTCTCCACAAAGCCCGGGTGCTCCGCGCCCACCTGCGTGACGAGTTCGACCTGAGCTTGCTCGGCCAACGCCGGAAAATCTGTCCCGTGGCTCTCGTTGGCCCGGGCATCGAGCGCTCCCAGCCCAGTGGATACCCCCGAAACGCCCACCCCCAGACGCGACTCCACGTAGGCGGCCAACCCGAGGCTCCCCGCTCCCGGAAGCGAGGGCGACCGGGCGGGAATCAAGACATCGAGAAGGGCGCTAAAAATCGGTTCGGGCAGGGGGTCTGCACTCATGGCTCGCCTCGGGTGAATGGCGCAAAGAATCGGTGGGATCGAGGACCGGTAAACCCGGGCTCAATCGAAAAGAGTCTCCAGATTTTTCTTGATGTGATCGGCCACGTAGAGGGAAATGGCCTGCAGGGTGTTGGTGGGATTCACACCGCCAGAGGTCACGAAAACACTTCCGTCGACAACGAAGAGATTCTTGACATCGTGGGCTCGCCCCACTGAATTGACCACCGATTTGCTCGGGTCGGTGCCCATCCGGGCGGTTCCCATCAAGTGCCAGCCTGCCGGGGGCAGCGGTGCCTCGGGCCAGGTCTGGCGCGCGCCCGCTGCTTCCAGAGCCTCGGAACCCCGAGCGACCGCGTGGTCGAGCATCTTGAGGCTGTTCTCGCTGAGCCGGTACTCGATTTTCGGCGCCGGGATGCCGTCGGAATCCACAAGGTCTGGGTCGAGGGTCACGCGGTTTTCGGGCTCGGGGAGATCTTCGCAGATCAGCACCATGCCCGCGGTGCGATCCCAGAGCGCATCGTAAGCGTCATGATGCCCCTGACCCCACGGCAGTTGATTCGAAGACATTCCCCAGAGCGCGGTGGAAACCGGGCCCATGCCGCGCACCATTTCCGCCGAGTAGCCGCGAACGAAACCCCGGTCACGATCGGTTTCGTAAAATTCTTGACTGATGATCGAGCAACCCGTGGGTCCCTTGTAGCCTTCCAGCGGCTCATCGAACAGACCCGTGACCATCGCGTAGGGGTGGAACATCAGGTTCCGCCCCACCAGACCGCTCGAGTTCGCGAGCCCGTCGGGAAACAGCTTCGACCGAGAATTCAGCAACAAGCGCGGCGTGCCCACACCATTGCAGGCAACGATGACCATCTCGGCCCGCTGGTGGTGCTCGTTCCCTTCGGCGTCCACATAGATGGCTCCGCTGGCCATACCGTGATCGTCCACTGTGATCTCGCGCACTCGGCAATGGGTTCGCAGCTCCACGCCCTCGCGCACGGCCACAGGCCAATACGTCACGTCGGTGCTGCCCTTTGCGCCCTGGGCGCAACCCGTGAGGCACGGCCCCAAATTGATGCAAGCCGCCCTGCCCTGGTATTCCTCGGTGGCGATGGCGCTGTCCGACGGCCACCAATGCCAACCCAGGCGATTGAAGCCTCGGCCCAGAGTCTCTCCCAGCTTGCCCAGGGGCACCGGGGGAAGGGGGAGCTCTTTGGGCGGGTAGGCGGGATCTCCCGCCAGCCCGGCAACCCCCATCATGCGGGCATTCAGATCGTAGAAGGGCTCGAGGGTCGCGTAATCGATGGGCCAGTCGTCGGCCACGCCGTCGAGGGATTTCACGCGAAAATCCGAGGGGTGAAGCCTCGGAAAATGCGCCGCATAGAGAATCGTGCTGCCCCCCACGGCATTGAAGTTCGAGATCTTGATGGGCGAGTCGCTGTCGTTGATCGGGTAGTCTTCGCGCCGCCCCCGCCCATTGGGGCTTAGGCTATACGCCCCTTGGAAACGCTCCTGTTCCCAGCCGGTTCGCGTGGAGGGATAGTCCGCGGGATTCATCCACCCCCCCTGTTCCAGGCAGACGATCCGCATGCGGGTTTCGGCCAGGCTCCAGGCCATGGCGGCCCCGGACGCTCCCGCACCAATGATCAGAACATCAACCGGCTCATCCGACACGCGCGGTCTCCTCAACTTCGAATCCAAGTGGGCCTTCCCTCGCGAGGGGTCGACCCGAAATGACCCGCATACCATAGCGCCCGGACAGGGGGCGACTCGGAGAGATTTCCCAGTCGTGATACACTTCGGCCGGGCGCGACTGAAGGTCGACGACGAAGAGCGGGTGGTCGGACCTGGATCAGTTCTTTATGTGGGCGGCACTTCCGAGCACTCTTTTGTCGAAATCGAAGAGGACACGACGCTTCTGGTATTCTTTGCCTCGGGCGGTCCCTCGGCGGATTAATCCACCTGCCATCAGCGGATCGTCAGTACGGTTGGAAAGTACGGTTGGAAAGTACCGTTGGAAATCACAGCCGGAAGCAAGGAGGCTCCATGACCGAATTGACACACTTCCAGGCGCGCGAACTCAGCTCGGACCTGCAAAAGTTGATTGGATAAAGCATGGGCCAGTACGCACTGGGCTACTTCACGCCCCCGGGCCGCGCCGGCGAGCCCGCCAATATCGCCGACCCCCAAGACGCCGTAAGAACTGGGAATGGAGCACTGGAGAGCCTGGGCTCCCCCGAGTCGTACCGGAACCTCTCGGATCAGATCCAACAAACATCGGGCAAGTGAGCCCCTGGGGACCAACCCCGAGAAAAGTCGAAGCGTGGAGACCGTGATCGCCGAAAAGACCCGACGACCGTTTCGAACCGAATCCAACCGGAGCAAGACCGGGGGTGAGGACAGGGGAAAGCCCGAAAAGTGTCATTCCCCCTCGCCCAGGAAGAGCCGCCGGGCGCCAGGAATCCGCGCGCTCGCCTTGGCCTTGCTGGCCGGGGCGCTCCTCGGCTGGGGCTGCGGCGACGCCGATCCCCCGGCGCCCCCCTCCATTCTCCTCGTGGTGGTGGATACCCTGCGCGCCGATGCGGTTTCGGCCTATGGCAACGGCCTCGAAACCACCCCCGCCTTTGATGCCCTGGCGGAAGAGGGCCGACTCTACACACGAGCCTATGCGCCTTCGCCCTGGACCCTGCCCTCCCACGCATCCCTGTTGACCGGGCAAACCGTCGAAGACCACGGCGTAGGCCTCGCTGGCCGAGTGGTACTCCCCAAGGCCGCCCGCACCCTGGCCGAGCGACTCCGGGACCGAGGCTACGAAACCGCGGCCTTTAGCGAGAATGCATTGATCAGCGAAGATTTTGGCTTTGCCCAGGGCTTCGATCACTTCGCGGTACGCACCGCCGAAGAACAGATGGCTGCCGGGAAAAAGGGAACCATCGATGTCGTCGATGAGCTCAGGGACTGGCTCCAGGGACGCGACCCCCAGCGCCCCTTCTTTGTGTTCGTCAACCTCTACGACCCCCACGAACCCTACGAACTTCGCGACGTAAACCCCTTCCTGCCCCCTGGTACCACCACCGCCGACGCGGAGCATCTCAAGGCCGGGGGCCGCACCTCTCACCTCATCTGCGACCGGATACCCGGAGAAAACCCCCTGCAAGTTCTTCGCGGCCTTTACCTGGGCGATGTCGCTTCCGCCGATCGCAAGTTGGGCCGTATCCGGGATCTCCTGGAGAGCCCCGGCGTGACGAATTTGGTCACGGTGGTCACATCGGATCACGGCGAACACTTTGGCGAGCATCGCCTACTCGACCACGAGTTCAGCGTGCACGAAGAGGTCCTGCGAATTCCCCTGGTGGTTCACGGACCGTCCCTGGAAGCCGGCCCGATCCAGGCCGCTCGTCTGGACGAACCCGTGGAGTTGCGCGACGTGGCCCACTCCCTGCTCGAGTGGGCGGGAGCCGACAGCAGTGGGCTCACCGGACAGAAGCTTCAAACCGAATCGGCTTCCGATTCCCCCCGAGACCTCATCGCCCTCTACAGCGACAACCGCATGCGGCTGCCCCCCGCATTCGACCGCACCACCGCGCGAGAGGTCCAAGACTTCAAACGCCAGGGCTGCGGTGAAGCGGACCGTGTCTTCGGGGACATGCTGGCACTCACCCGCTACCCGTTCCGGGTGAACTGGTACGCGCGCTACCCGAGCGAATTTGTCGATCTCCGGCCCCGAAAAGATCCTTCCCAGGTGCTCCCCCCTCCCCCTTCGGAGTTGTTCGCCTCCCTGCAGGCCGAAGCCGAACTTTTCGCCGCCCGGGCGCGCCTGGGCGAAAACGTCGCCCCGGAACCCCTGCCCCCGGAATCCGAGGAAGCCCTCCGCAGCCTGGGATACATCGACTGAAGCCGGCGAGGGTGACCCGCCTGGGCGTCAGCCCCTTTATCCCCAACGAGACCGCGAGAACCCCTCCGCAGCCTTTTCTTTTTTTTGGGGGGCCCGGGTTCGGCCTGGCTTGCGCGGCTGAGTACGGGCCCAGACCGGGGCTACGACTGGCCCTCGAGCCCGGCATAGACCGGGTTATAGATCAGGTCATAAACTGGGGCCTAGCCCCGGGCATAGACCGGGGCCGAGACTGGGGGACGGATTGAGGAGAATTCCGTCTGCGTCATGGTCGGGCCGGCGGGATTCGAACCCGCGACCTCTTGACCCCCAGTCAAGCGCGCTACCAAGCTGCGCCACGGCCCGACCGAACGCTGGTTTTTAGCGGGATCTGCGCCGGTTGTCGATGCCGGAAGCGATCAACCCGGGTCGACTTACAACAGATCGCGGATTTCCTGGAGTTCACCGCGCAGGCGGTGATAGGTGGCTTGGAGTTCCGAGGCCAGGATCCCAGCACTCACTTCTTCCTGGGTGGACTTTCGCCTCACCTTGGTTCGGCTCTTCCCGGCGCCCTCGGCGGCTTCCGCGCCGTTGCCCAGGTCCTTAATCAGGCCCTTAGCCGCGCCCTTGCCCAGGCCCAGATCGCGCAACTGTTGGCGCGCCCCAGCGATCGTGTAGCGCTCCTCGTAAAGCAGGCGCTTGATGGCCAGAATCATCTCGATGTCTTTGCGGCGATAGAGACGCTGCTTGGACCGGGACTT
>CAWVXN010000235.1:0-5133 GCA_963933695.1 uncultured Myxococcales bacterium
CGCCAGGCCAACCAGCAAAACCCCCACCACCGTATTTGAGACGATATGCGCTTCCACGCGCCCCCCTACTCGAGCCGTACGCGCGGATCCACCAGCCCGTAGGAGAGGTCGGTGACGATCTGCCCGAAAACAAAGAGAAGTGAACCGATATAGACCATGGTGCGAAGCACCGAAAAATCGTTCCCTTGGATCGCATCCACGGTAATTGCGCCCAGCCCGGGAATTCCGAAGAACGACTCCAAGAGCAGCGAGCCCATGAAGAGAAAGGGGATCGCCAGGATGATCCGGGTGAGCAGGGGGATCAGCGAGTTTCGAAAGACATGGCGCGCCATGATTCGTCCCTCGCCGCAGCCCTTGGCCCGGGCAGTTCGCACGTAGTCGGTGTTGCTCTCCTCAAGAAAAACCGTGCGGTAAAAACGCACGTCTCCCCCGATTCCCGCCAATACCCCCACCAACAGGGGAAGCGCGAGGAATCGAACGATCAGCTGGGGATCCGAATCGTAGCCCGAAATCGGAAACCAGTGCAGCAGCCGACCCACCACATACTGCGCCCCAATGATGTAGAGCAGGATCGACACGCTCATAGCCAGCACCGAGATCACCACCCCCAAGCGGTCGATATAGGTTTCCCGGAAGAAGGCCACCAGCAGCGCCAGGGGAATCGCAGTCAGCAGTGAGAGTGCGAAGAGCGGCAGGGTCAGGGTCAGGCTCGGCATCATGCCGCTCCGAATGCGCTGGGCGATGGGCGTATCGTCGGCATCGCTGCGGCCAAAGTCGAAGGTGAGCATGCGGCGGTAATGCTCGAAGAGCATGTTCTCGGTCCACGCCCCGGGGCCCGGAAAGAGCGGCTGATCGTACCCGTGGTTCGCCTTCCACTGTTCGATGACCGCCGGCGGAACCCGCTCGCCCAAAGCCTTGCGCGCCACGTCATCCGGGCTCGTCACCGTAAAGAAGAGCACAAAAAGAAAGAGCAGGACTCCGAAGACAACTCCGACCCCGTACGTGAGCCGGCGGACCAAATAGGCGAGCATTATTGGCGCTCCCGCAGGAAGGTAAATATGCCCGGGATCACCAGGGCAACCCCCAGGGCCAAGGCCGCATAAAGGGGCCAGAGAATCGGTTGATTCCAGGCCTCACGCTGTTTTGAGCGGAGTTCAGTGTCCAGATCACGGTACTTCGTCATGGGGAAGGACATTCCAAAAGGCTTGACATAGGCGAGCCAACCGTGGAATAGCGAGTACGCCTCGGAATGGGTCAGTTCGATCCAGGGGCGTTCAAACTCGAGAATGGCGCGCATCTCCTCTATTTCGGCCAGGCGCGCGGCATCGTCGGTGCGCGCCTTCATCGAAAGATAGAGCTCATCGTAACGCGGGCTCGAGAAGTTGGCGGTATTCGGCCCCCCGCTCGTCGAGCGCCCCATCTCCGACCAGAGGAGAAAGAGGAAATTCTCGGGATCGGGGTAGTCGGCGAACCAGCCCCACATGAAAATCTGGTACGCGCCGTTGCGTACTTTCTCCTGGAACTGGTTGTAGTTGGTGGCCTCGATACCCACATCGATCCCGATCTGGCGCCACGCTCGGGTGAAGAATTCGAAACGCAAACGTCCCTGGGCGGACGTGTCCGCTGTGTCGAAGGTCAGTTCAAGCGGGGCGCCCGTCCCGGGATCGATTCCGCCGGGATAGCCCGCCTCGGCGATCAAAGCCCGGGCACGCTCCAAGTCTACTTGGCGAAACGGGTTTCGGTATTCCGGGTCGTATCCGTAGAGTCCGGGAGGCAGCGGGGATTGGGCGGGCACACCCCGACCGTTACTGAAGAGGCGCGTGTACTCCTCGGTATCGATCACCAGGCTCATGGCCTGGCGAAGTTTGCGGTTGGCCTCGCCCCCCGACGCGCCCACCGTTTCGTCGTCCATATTGAAACCGATATAGAAGACCGACGGTTCAACGCTCTTTTCCAGGTCGATCCCCATCCCACGCATATCGTCGGAGAGCCCGCCCTCATTGATCACTTTGTCGAAGCTCTCCTTGATGATGCCCGCCGCATCGTAATAGCCCTGGAGGAATTTATTGAAATGGGGAATCGATTCCTTTTCCCGTCGAAACTCGATGCGCTCGATGAAGGGAAGGGGCTGGCCCACCACCCGGGGATCCAACCTCCCCGCCTCGGCATCGCCCGGGGCGCCGGACACCGGATAGGTGGCACCCGGGGCGCGCCATTCCGGGTGGAGAACGCCGTACCAGTTCGGATTCGCCTCGAGAATCATCCGCGAGTGCTTGTCGTATCTCGCCAGAAAATAGGGCCCCGTGCCCACCGGATGATCGGCGAAACCCGGGCGTCCGTCCTCGCCGTCGTAATAGGCCACGGCCTCCCAGGGCACCGGAGCGGTGAAAGGCATGGCGAACCAGTAGAGAATCTGGGGATAGCGGCTGGACACCTCGATATCGAGGGCATGGAGCCCCCTGGCACGAACTCCCTCCATGGGGCCCACTTCGGCGTACTGCTCCCGGACGGGGCGGGCAGCAAAATCTTCGTCCGCCTCTCGGGCCGCGCTGAGCCGTTCGGCGAACTCTGCGAAGCCGCGGATATTGCCCAAGGGTTCGGCCACCGGGCTGTTCACCCCCGGATCCGCCAAGCGCATCAACTCGAAGGCAAAATCGGCGGCCACCACCTTCCGGGTGCGGCGGCCTTCGGCATCGAGGGGGAAACAGGGGTCCTGCTGGTAGAGCACACCTTCCCTCAGTGCAAAGCGGTAGAGCGTCCAATCCGCGTCCAGTTCCGTCGACTCGGGAAGCGCGGCCGCCAGCCCTGGGATCAACACGTAGGGACGCTTGAGATAGTGGTATTCGAGCAGTGTCTCGTAGACTTCCCCCGTAATGGCATGGGCGGCGGTCGTATAGGCCACCGCCGGGTCCAGGGTCCGAGGCGCTTCCCGGTAACTGGTGTAGAGCACCTTACGATTCTGGTCCGCGTCGGAATAGGGATTATTGTTGCAACCCACCAGCGCAAGCGCTGCCAGGGATCCCCCCGCGACTATTTCCCGCCAGCCCCCGTGCTTCACGGTTCCCCCGTTTTGGTTTCCGCCGGCACCAGCCTGAAGAGCCCGTCGGGAAGTTCTGCCACCAAATCCACCTGCTGGAAATCGAGCTTCGCCTTTCCTTCGACGCGAGGGAAGTCCAGTTCGACCTGAAACGCGAATTCTCTTGAGCCGCCCCCTGCGGAGTTCACCGCACGGTACTCCCCAAAGCGCGCACCCCAGATTCGCTCCCCGGCCCGGTCCACACGCTCGGTCTCAGCCAGGCGACCCTGAGCATCAAACACATAGCGCTCGCGCAGCCGGCCTTCGCCATCCACCCGGTCGAAGGCAATGCCGCCGTTGCCCAGCCCCCGCGCGCCAACAACCCGCAGGCCCGGCCCGGGACGGGGACTCCCCAGCAACAGATCGACCGCTTCGCCTGGCTCCAGATCCACGCGAGCCACGCGCCACAAAAGCGAGGGCGACACCCGGCCCTCCTGGATCTCCGACTGCCCCGCCTCGTAGAGTTGATACCGGCCGCGATCGGCCACGAGGACCGCCGCCAATTGGCCGAAGAGTCCGAGCACCTCGACGCGCAGCCGCCCAGGGCGCGCCACCGCCAGACGCTGGGGGCGACTCAGTTTCAAGTCTGGGGCGTCAATCGCCACCCGGGCCCGGGCGCGCAGGGCGGGCACCGCCTCGCGGCCGGCACTCAGAATCTCCAGCAGCTGCTGGGGACGGGGATCCCCCTCTCCCAGCCGAGTCTCGGGCAGGGGCGTGCGGCAACCACCCGCCAGGCCAAGCCCGCAGAAGACCAGTCCCAAGGCAAGCGCGCGCATCACTGGGGTTTCCAGGCTCCGGATTTTTCGAGCGGGATGTCGAATTCCTCGCGAAGGCTTTCGATCTTCTCCCGGAGAAGGGGTTGCTCATCCAGCCTAGGACTCATGATTTCGGCCTCTTCGTAGTAGTGCAGAGCACGCCGACGTTCGTCCATCAGGAAATAAACATCGCCCAGA
Organism: uncultured Myxococcales bacterium; assembly: GCA_963933695.1. GTDB lineage: Bacteria > Myxococcota_A > UBA9160 > UBA9160 > UBA4427 > JAZXM01. Next base: position 4,030 of record CAWVXN010000235.1, read on the forward strand.
TGCTCCGAAACCACCGAGTTTCCCCCGGTCAGTTCCATCGCTAGAACCAGTTGGACGATCGCCTTCTCCAGCAGTTCCATCCCCTCGTTACGCCGAGCCCCCGCGATCAGCGGCCGCGCCCGCATGTAGTACACCCATCCGAGACTATCCGCGATGTAACCGTCCCCGGGACTGAGCCGAACGGCTTGCTCGATCAATTCCTCGGCTCGGTCGAGGTTCTCACCGCGTTCGACCCAGGTATATCCCACGTAGTTGAGCGCCTGGGCGTTCTGCGGATCGTGTTCGAGAACCTGGGTCATATAGAAGAGCGACTGGTCGACCTCTTTATGGATCCCATAGAGAACGCCGAGTTGGTAGAGCGCTTCGACATCGGCCGGGTCTTCGACGAGCATCGCTTCGAGGAGCGCCACGCCCCCCTCTAAATCGCCGCTGCGCGCCCGAAGCGCGGCCGCCTGAAAGTCGAGGATGCGCTCGGAACGGAGGCCGCGCAGGATCTCGATCTCCCGAAGCGCTCGGTCAAATTGGCCGTTCTCCTCGTAGTAGACCGCGATCTGCATGCGCGCTTCCAGGTAGAGGGGATGACTTGGGGCAATCGAGCCGAAGACTTCGACCGCCTCGTCGCCCCGGCCCAAACCACGCAGGACCTGGCCCAGCGAGTACGTGAACTCATGATGATTCGGGTGCCGACGAATGGCTCCGCGCAGGCGTTCGGCGGCTTCCTCGTAGCGGCCCGATCCAAACTCCAGCGAAGCCAGGCGACGCAAGATCTGGAGGTCGCCAGGAAAAAGCTCCGCCAGCTCCGAGTAGGTGATGATCGCTTGGTCGATCTGGTTCTGGGCGATCTGGGCCTCGCCGAGGCTCACCAGCGTTCCGTAATGCCCTGGACGTTCCTGAAGCACCTCGCGGTAGAGTTCAACCTCGCCCGCCCGGTCGCCCTGAGATCTTCGCATGCGCGCCAACCGCGAATAAATCACGATTCGGTTCGGATGCTGGATCAATGCGCCACGCAGGGTGGCTTCGGCCTCGGCCAAGCGGCCCATACTTTCGTAGGCCGCCGCCACTGCCATCTCCGCCCCCAGGAAACCGGGTTCATCGGCCTGCAGT
>CAWVXN010000236.1:0-5108 GCA_963933695.1 uncultured Myxococcales bacterium
CGTTGATTACGCCCATCGCCATGGATAAGGAACTACGCTTCGCGATCCGCGAGGGAGGCCGTACGGTTGGTGCCGGTGTTGTCGCTGAGGTGATCGAGTAGAGAATCGAGCAGAGAGCAGAAGCGGATCTGGACAGCCGGACTTGTGTAATGAAGGCGCGTAGCACAATTGGTAGTGCATCGGACTCCAAATCCGGGGGTTGGGGGTTCGATTCCCTCCGCGCCTGCCAGCATCAAGAAAATAACGAAGCGAAATTTTCAAACTACGCAGAGCAGAGTTGTCGCGAATGCGACTGGGAACCTGGGGATTGAATATGGCAGTGAATCCTGTCGAATGGGTAAAGGACACTCGGGTATACCTTGGGGACGTGCAGGGTGAGTACCAGAAGATTACGTGGCCGCCCCAATCCGAAGCGATTGCGGGAACCCTCGGAGTCGCGGCAATCGTTACTGTGGTCACGACTGCACTGGGCTTCGTTGATTTTCTGCTCAGCCGGATAATGCAGTATCTGCTCAGCTAGTCGTTTTTGGGAAGTTGGAAGGTTCTGGACTTGGGATGATGGAGGGGATTGCGAGAGGCATGGCTAAGAATTGGTACATCGTCCATACCTACTCGGGCCAAGAGGCGCGGGCCAAACAGTCGCTTCTGGAGCGGGCTCAGACGCTTGGGTTCGAGGAGAAATTTGACGAAATTTTGATCCCGGAGGAGAGCGTTGTTGTGATAGTTGGGGGGAATAAGCGGACTTCCAAGAGGAAGTTCTTCCCTGGATACATCCTCGTGCACATGGACCTCAATGACGAGACTTGGCATGTCGTCAAAGGAACGCCGAAAATCACAGGCTTCGTAGGTAACGCTACGGACCCACCGGCTGTATCTGAAGAGGAAGTTGAGCGCATGACCCAACGGATGAAGGAAGGGGCCGCCAAGCCCAAGCCGCTCATTCGATTTGAAGACGGTGAGGCAGTGAGGGTCGTTACAGGCCCGTTCGCAAATTTTCCGGGCTACGTGGACGAAGTCATGGAAGACAAAGAGAAACTCCGCGTCATGGTTCAGGTCTTTGGGCGCGCGACGCCTGTGGTTCTGGACTACGCAAGTGTGGAGAAGGCCTGAAGTAGATCTACGGCGTACGCGCCGAGCATTGAATTCCGGCAAATTGAGTCGGAGTGAAGCCCTGGAGGGAAGTTCGAGTGGCCAAGAAGGTCGTTGCCATAATCAAGTTGCACTGTCCGGCTGGAAAAGCGAATCCTGCTCCGCCGGTCGGTCCGGCGCTGGGTCAGCATGGCGTCAACATTATGGAGTTCTGCAAGACATTTAATGCGCGAACCCAAGATCAGGCGGGTTTGATTATTCCCGCTGTGATCTCGGTGTACGCCGACCGCTCATTTACTTTCGAACTCAAGTCCCCCCCGGCAGCGGTGCTCCTTAAGAAGGCTGCCAAGATCAAGAAAGGCTCAAACGAGCCGCACAAGACCAAGGTGGGAACAGTGAGCCAGAAAGACCTGGAAAATATTGCAGAGATCAAGAAGGCGGATCTCAATGCCTGGGACATGGAAGCGGCCAAGAAGATTATTGCCGGGACCGCACGGTCCATGGGTCTGAAAGTGGAGGGCTGAGAGAAGTGGCGCGTCGAAGTAAACGCTATCAGAAAGCAGCTGAGTTGATCGACTCAGAGAAGCTGTACACCCTGGAAGAAGCAATTGGGTTGATCAAGAGCTTCCCGGACACGACCCTCGATGAGAGCGTCGATCTGGCTATCAACTTGGCGGTGGATCCAAAGCACGCGGACCAGATGGTACGTGGTGCGATCGTGCTTCCTCACGGGATTGGCAAGACAGTGAGGGTGCTGGTGTTCGCGAAGGGGGACAAGGAACAAGAGGCTCGAGACGCAGGTGCAGACTTTGTCGGAGGAGACGACCTCGCCAAGAAAATCCAGGAAGAGGGTTGGCTGGACTTCGACCGGGTCATCGCGTCGCCGGATATGATGGGCGTCGTGGGCCGACTGGGTAAGGTGCTTGGCCCGCGTGGCCTGATGCCCAACCCGAAGTTGGGCACGGTTACTCCGAACGTCGCTCAGGCCGTTAGCGAACAGAAGGCGGGCAAGGTGGAGTACCGCGTGGACAAAGCGGGAATTATTCACTGCGCGATTGGAAAGCGCTCTCTGGAAGCACAAGCGATCCTGGAGAACGCCTCGGAACTCATTCAGACGGTTCAGAGAGCCAGGCCGGCCGCTACCAAGGGCATCTATATGAAGAAAATTACGGTTTCCACGACAATGGGTCCGGGGCTCAAGGTAGACCCTTCGGCTCCCCTTGTCGTGAGTGCCGCTTGACCTGAAGGGTTTGTGTTGTGCTGACACGTGAGCAAAAGACGAATGCCGTCGCCGAGTTGAAGGAAAAATTCGGTCGAGCGACGAGTGTTTTTGTGGCCGACTATCGCGGACTAAGTGTGGAAGAAGTGCGCGAATTGCGAGGGCAACTTCGCAGCGAATCCGAGTCGGAGTTCGAGTATCGAGTGGCCAAGAATTCGCTGCTCAACTTGGCCGTTGAAGGGCATGAAGCGGAGGTCCTGAAAGAGCATTTTACGGGTCCGACCGCGGTTGCGCTCTCCTACGGCGATCCGGTTGGCCTGGCGAAAATCCTGGTCAAGTACGCGAAGGATCACGAAGTTTTTGAAATCAAGGGAGGCGTGCTCGATGGCAAGTCCCTGGATGAAGGCGATGTGAAACATCTCGCCACCCTGCCGAATTTGCTCGAGTTGCGAGGCATGCTGGTGGGTTTGTTGCAGGCTCCAGCAGTGAAGCTTGCAAGGTTGCTCAACGAGCCCGGCGGTCAGCTGGCTCGATTGGTAGCGGCGCGCAAGGACGCGCTTGGAGAATAGGGCTCTCGCGAGTCCAGCTTAGTTTTCGTTTACAGGCGGGAGGAGACGGCAAAGGCCGGATCCGCAACTAAACCGCCGCAACAAGAAGGGTTCAAGGAAAATGGCCGATCTGAACGAAATTGCCGAAACACTCTCGGGTCTCACAGTTATGGAGGCCGCAGAACTGGCGACCTTGCTCGAAGAAAAATGGGGCGTATCCGCTGCGGCGCCAGTTGCAGTTGCTGCTGGTCCGGCAGCGGGCGGAGATAACGCTGCTGCCGCAGAGCAGACTGAGTTTGATGCTGTGCTGATCTCCTTCGGCGACAAGAAGATTCAGGTCATCAAGGAAGTCCGAGCCATCACCGGGCTTGGTCTGAAAGAGGCCAAGGCTCTGGTCGAAGGGGTGCCGACGGCAATGAAAGAAGGCATCGAGAAAGAAGAGGCCGAAGCGATCAAAGCGAAGATCGAAGAGGTTGGGGGCCAGGTCGACATCAAGTGAGATGATTCGAGCCGAGTGTTCAACTCGGCTCTCTGTGCGGCCGAAATCTTCGAATTTCGTCTCGGTCTGCCGCTTGGCGAGTCCTACATCGGGGCTCGTCGATCAGGTGGCCAGGAGGGGAGTCCCCAGCAGTGTCCGAAATTACCTACTCAGAATTTTCGCCCCGTCTTCGCAAGTCATATGCGCAGATCAAGAAGATAATTGACATTCCCAATCTGCTTGAGCTGCAGAGGGCGTCGTTCGACAAGTTCCTCCAGTCGAATGTGGAAATGGAGAAGCGGGAGAAGGTAGGGCTGCAGAGCGTTTTTGCCGCTGTATTCCCGATTCGCGATTTCAACAATACGGCATCCCTGGAGTTCGTTGGGTACACCCTGGAAGAGCCGAAATACGACGTTCAGGAATGTCTTCAGCGGGGGATGACTTACGCGTGTCCCTTCAAGGTGACGATTCGATTGGTGGCCTGGGAGGACTCCGAGGGCTCGCAGACCATTCGTGACGTGAAGGAGCAGGAGGTCTACTTCGGAGAGATTCCGATCATGACCGAAAACGGGACCTTCCTGATAAACGGTACCGAGCGAGTGATTGTTTCGCAGTTGCACCGCTCGCCGGGAATCTTCTACGACACAACGCTATCCACTACTGTGACCGCTGCTGGCAAGAAAATCTATTCATGCCGGATTATTCCGTACCGCGGTTCGTGGCTCGATATCGAGTACGACCACAAGGACCTTGTCTTTGCGCGAATAGATCGCCGTCGAAAAATTCATGTAACTGTCTTGCTAAAGGCTCTGGGGTATCAGCCCGAGGATCTTCTGCAGCACTTTTACCCCTGTGAAACAATCAAAATCGATGGCAAGCAGATCCAGAAGAAAGTCAAACCTGAAAACCTGATCGGCCAGCGTTGCACGAAGGAACTGAAGGACGCGTCCGGTAATGTCATTGTTCGAAAGGATAAGAAATTCACCAAGGCGGCCGCTCGGAAGCTCAGGGCTGCTGAAATCGAATGGATCCCAGTCGGCCTCAGCGACTTGATCAGGGTCGATGCGGTTAAGCGAGTAGCTCCCGTGGACATCGTTGATGAAACTACTGGCGAAGTCCTCATGGAGTGCAACGAGGAACTGACCCAGGAGCACCTCGACGACTTCAAGTCGCGGGGAATTAATGAATTTCCTCTTCTCTTCTTGGACCCGTTGACCACCGGAACTGCAATCCGCGACACCTTGATTGCCGACAAAACTTTGAGCCAGGGCGAAGCGATGATCGAGATTTATCGTCGACTACGTCCCGGTGATCCGCCGACACTGGAAACGGCTACGAACCTCTTCAATAACCTCTTCTTTAATGCGGAGCGTTACGACCTCTCGCTGGTTGGTCGTCTGAAGCTGAACCACAAACTTGATTTCGACAGCGAAGAACATGTCACGGTTACCGATGGCCAGAAGGCCGGAGACGAGCCGATCTCCGCTCGCCTTGCAGACCTTCTGACTCTCCGCAGCGACGATATCCTCGGGGCTGTCAAGTACTTGGTGGACCTGAAGAACGGGACCGATGCGACTAAGCGCGTGGACGATATCGACCACTTGGGGAACAGGCGCGTCCGGGTCGTCGGCGAACTACTCGAGAACCAGTACCGAATCGGCTTGGTGCGCATGGAGCGCGCGATCAAGGAGCGAATGTCGCTTCAGGAAATCGAAACGCTGATGCCCCATGACCTGATCAACTCCAAGCCGGTAACCGCCGTCATCAAGGAGTT
>CAWVXN010000237.1:0-5105 GCA_963933695.1 uncultured Myxococcales bacterium
GGCCGCCGCCATCTTCGGCTACGACGAAGCGCTCTGGGCGGAGGCGCCGCCGATTCGTCAGGTTCTGGAGGAAATCACCGCCATGGTGCCCAAGGGAAAAATATGCGTTCCTGCGGGTCAGAATGTCCGTATGGACGTGGCTTTTCTCGAACGTGCCTTCCGTAAATGCGAAATCCCCTACCCATTCGACTACCACGTGATCGACTTGGCAACGCTGTTCTACACTTGGACCCTGGTGGCCGGCGAGCCCGCCCGGGCCCTGTCCCTGCGCCAGGCCGCCACCACCGCCGGCCTGCTCGGAGACGGCGGCGTGGCCCATCGAGCCCTAGCCGATGCCCGGCTCACCCTGGAGACCTTCCGCCACTATATCGGGCGGCTCGCGCCCCGGGATCTCACGGAACTCGTGCCCCAGGCAGCTCTGGAACCACCGGCAAATGCACCCGCTGGATCGGCGACCGGCGCCGACGAAGGCAAGGGCTAGCTCGGAAATCTCCGCCGGGACCCCTAATTCCTCGGGGCGAGGGGCGCAGAATCAGTGGCCTTCGGGCTCGTCGTCGGGCAGGCCGTGCTGGTCTTCGACCAACTTCCAGAGAGTGTCGCGCAGCCTTTGCTTGAAGGCGGGATCGGCGCCGACGTCAGTGCCGTCGGCGGACAAAAATTCTCGTAGCTCCTCGGGATCGATCGCCATGCTGTCGCCGGCTAGATCCGGATCGGTGCCGGGAGTGGTCCAACCCCGAACGGGAGTCGCCCCGGTGGAGCTCTCCGAGGACGGTCGGTCCCCGGACCGCAAAGCGCGATCCACACGCTCTCGCCCGGATTGCGGATGCCGGCGCTTGGCCTCGTTTCCGGTCGCATCTTTTCGGTTCATGGTCGGTCTCCGTCCCCGAATGCCTCTCGGGCTTTCGGGCTTTCAGGCTCTCGGGCAGCCCCCACTCCGAGCTCATAGAAAAGCGCAGAGTCAAAACGAATTCCAAGGCGACCCCAGAGGGTTCGCCTCGGATTTTGTACACGATCATGGCACGAGAATCACCCGAACCCACCGCAGCGACCGCATCGGCATGTAACCAAACGGGGCCGAGCACTTTAAGAGTCCCTGCTCCGCTCATCAGTTGCCTTGGGCCGCTTTACCAACTCGCGGTCAACTCAAGGCCAACTCGAGAAAGTCACGTAAACCCGCGCCATACCTTCCGGTATCTGAGAATGGGTGGTTCGCGGCCCGTAGTTGTGGCAAGGAAATGAAACGGACGTGGCCTAAAAAGGCGACGCCTGTTCAACTTCCCCACCCAGGACGCACCTCACCCCTGTTTTACCCTCGGGGACCAAATGGAGGGGGCGGGTGGAGGGAGCGGGTGGGGCCAGGGGCTGGAGCGAGGCTGGAAGACCGCTGAAGCCTTCGGCTCAAGCCGGGATCAGGCGCCTCGAAGCAGCCCCTCGATACCGGGCAGGTCCTCGCTCATGGCGCAGCGGATGCGGTACAGATTGGCCTTGATGGCGTCCTCGGATTTATCCAAAACCTGGGCAATCTTGCGAATCGAATATTTCCGCAGGTGCTTGAGGAAGAAAATTCGCCGCTGGGTCTCGCTCAAGTCCTGGGAGATGATCTCTTCGCAACGGACCAGCAGCCGACGGGCCTCAATGGCATTCTCCATGGGCGGCTCGGTTCCCTCGACATCCAGAACCGAATCGGAATCCATGGCGGAAAGCACCGGCTTCTGCCTCCGGAACCGCCGATTCACCTTGTTTCGTGTGATCCCGAAAATCCAGACCAGGAGCGAGGACTGGCCCCGGTAGCTCGACAGGGCGCTCAACAGGGTCATGAAGACTTCCTGGGCGACATCCTCGGCCTCGGCCCGATCGTTCAGACGTTTCCGGGCAAAGCTGTAAACCCTTGGGAAATAAGTGTTGTACAGCATATCGAAATGCTCGTGACTCCCTGAGAGGATCAGTTCGACCAACTCGCCGTCGGAGGGGAGAGCCTGCTGGGTTGCATCCATGGGGGAACCTCGCTTCTCGTTCGGTCGAGAAAGAGGTAATGCGAAAGCCCGTGTCCACCGAGGATTCCCTCGCTGACTTGGAGAACTCGGATGCCAATCGCTGCTCGTGTCGAAGGCACATGGCGCCCCTAAGGACTCCAGGAACAACGTTCCTTCTAATTCCCAAGTTCAAAACCCTTGGAAAACTTCTACGAAACTCGCGCGAATCGAGATCTTCCCTGTTTCTCGTGCAGCGCTTCCCAACGCTTCACGATGTCACCCGACCCTAGCGGCTGGCGCCCAAAATCCTTCGCTTCCTATATCCCAAATTCGACCATGCTATTCAAGAGTAAGTCTTCAAGTCCTCTTCAAAGCAATTCACGTGCCATCTCAAGTCAGGCGGTAGGTCAAATCGGATTTCCCTGATTTTGCTAGTTTTTTTCGGTTCGTTGGCTCCGCTGGGATCGAGGAATGAAATTTCTATGAAGAATGTTTTTCCCAATTGAAGAAAACTGGATCGCACTTGCCCCCAAAAAAATCGAGCCAATGCCACAAATTCGGAGGAATTGGGCGCCCTAAACCTTTCCCGGGGTAATCCACCAACGCCCGCCCTCGAAATCCCAGGCGTCCTCGCGCACCGTCTGTGTCGACCACCAGCGTAGGGGCAGCCCGTTCTCTCCGATAAATCGCACTCGCACTCGCACCCGGCTCGGTTCCGTGCGGTCTATGGCTTCGAGATAGACCTCCGTGGGCCGGTTCGACTCAAAATTGCTGCGGGTCAGCGCCTCGGCGAAAGCCGCGTAGTAGTCGGCAAAGGCCGAGTCGGTGCGGAAGAACTCCCGGAGCGCGGGGTCCTCGAAGGTGGCCAGACTGTCGAAGCGCCGGGCCGTAACACGGCCATAAAAGAGCTTGGAGAGCGGCACCAGGATCGTGTAGTCCGCAGCCCCCCCCTTATTCAGGCTCCGGGGATCGAAACCCGTGTAGTCGGCATTCTGCCCCCACTCTTCCGCCACTGGGCCGATCACTGGGCCGATGCAGGCCGAGTTCACACCCGCGAGAGAAACCAGGCCAAAGAATGCCCAAACTGCGATTCGGCGCCTCTTCACCCTTCTTCCCTCCCAACGGCGGCCACAGCCTGGGCCGCGGCCAATCTCGCTGCGGGCACTCTGTACGGCGAACACGAAACATAATCCAGCCCGAGTTTCGCAAAGAAAAGGACACTCTTGGGATCTCCCCCATGCTCGCCGCAAACGCCCAGTTTTAAACCCGGGCGGGTCTTGCGGCCGAGTTCGGCGCCCATGCGCACCAGCTGGCCGATCCCCTCCTCGTCGATGGAGGCGAAGGGATCGTCGCGCAGAATGCCCTGCTCGATGTAGTCCGGAAGGAAGCTGTTGGCATCGTCCCGTGACATCGCATATCCCATTTGGGTCAGATCGTTGGTCCCGAAAGAGAAAAAGTCGGCGTGCTCGGCGATGACATCCGCGGTGAGCGCCGCCCGGGGGACCTCGATCATCGTCCCGATGGAAGGTCGCACTCGGGTTCCGGGATTCTCCTTGCGCACCGCAGCAATCACACGCTCTACCTCCGCGCGCAGCAGGGACAACTCCCGGGGATGAGCGATCAGCGGCACCATGATCTCCGGCTTGACCGTGAGTCCTTCGGCGGCCACCGCACAGGCCGCCTCGGTAATCGCCCGGACCTGCATCCGATAGATTTCCGGGTAGCTGACACCCAGCCGACAGCCGCGATGTCCAAGCATTGGATTGAACTCGCGCAGGGCTTCCAGACGCGCCCTTAGTTCCTGAATGGGAATGCCCATGGACCTGGAGACCGCCTCGACGTCCTCATCGTTCTGGGGTAGGAACTCGTGCAGTGGCGGGTCCAACAGCCGAACGGTGACGGGCAGCCCGTCCATGGCTCGAAAAATCCCCTCAAAGTCCTTCCGCTGAACCGGGAGCAAGCCGGCCAGGGCGGCTTCCCTGGACGCAAGATCATGGGCAAGAATCATCTGACGCACGATCAGAATACGCTGGGGTTCGAAAAACATGTGTTCGGTCCGGCAGAGCCCAATACCACACGCGCCAAAATCGCGTGCGAGTTGGGCATCCTCGGGCGTATCCGCATTGGTCCGCACTTTCATGCGCGAGATCCGGTCGGTCCATTGCATCAATTCCATGAACTCCGGACTCAGTTCGGGGGTCACCGTAGGGGCGCTCCCCAACATCACGTCCCCCGTCGAGCCATCAATCGTGATCCATTCCCCGGCCGCTACGCGATGATCCTCGACGCGTAGTTCCGCCTTCGCGTAGTCAATTGTCAGCGCGCTGCAGCCAGCCACGCAGGATTTCCCCATTCCCCGGGCCACCACCGCCGCGTGAGAAGTCATCCCTCCCTTCGCGGTCAGCACACCCTCGGCCGCATGCATTCCCAGGATGTCATCCGGCGAAGTCTCCGTGCGAACGAGAATGACTTTCTCTCCGGCCTTGGCCCGACTCTCGGCGGCTCCGGCGGAGAAAACCACCCGGCCCACAGCCGCTCCAGGCGATGCCGGAAGGCCTCGGGCGATCACTACCAGATCCGCGCTTCGATCGATGGTCGGATGAAGAAGTTGATCTACCGAGGATGCATCCACGCGTAAAATCGCTTCTTCCCGGGAGATCAGACGCTCCTTCACCATATCCACCGCGATGCGAACAGCGGCAAAACTCGTCCTTTTCCCATTCCGGGTCTGCAGAATCCACAATTTTCCGCCCTGGATGGTGAACTCTATGTCCTGCATCTCCCGGTAGTGCTTCTCAAGAGATTTATAGATCCCGCAGAGTTCGGCATAGGATTCGGGCATCTCGGATTCCAGGGTCGGCAATCCCTCGCTTCCCGAAACTCGACTCGACTGGTTGATGGGTTGAGGAGTGCGAACTCCAGCCACCACGTCTTCGCCCTGGGCGTTTTTCAGGTATTCGCCGTAGAAGTTCGACTCACCCGTCGAGGGGTTCCGAGTAAAGGCAACGCCCGTCGCGCAATCCTCCCCCATATTTCCAAAGACCATGGACTGGATATTGACCGCGGTACCCCACGCGTCTTCGATCCGATGGAGCTTCCGATAGGCGATGGCGCGGTCGTTTCCCCAGGATC
>CAWVXN010000238.1:0-5091 GCA_963933695.1 uncultured Myxococcales bacterium
CCGGGAGCAACGGTCGCCTGATCCGGATCACTCCGGGGGAACTGGTCGAGGTCGCGACGGCTTTCGCGCCGTGGTCGGACAACCCTCTCTCCCGAACCCCTGCGCTGGGCTCCGACGGCTACGTTGTCGATGGAAATCCCAATCTGTTTAGTCCCCTGTCTCCGGGGCAAGGATCGAACCCCTGCGACCTGAGCGCCGATCGATTGCTGCAAACGAATGGATTTTTCAACCCCACCCAGGACCGCGCTTCTTCGCGTTGCTGGGACTTGCGTGACTACTACCGGGCCTATGGGATTCAGCCCGGAACTTTGGCTTTCGAAGTTCTTGAGCTGGGCGCGCCCCGGTGCACCACGGCCGATATCGGAGGCCCCCTGGGCGCGTCGGGTGTGCTGCCCGGCTGCCGAAGCAAGTGGAATTCGATTGCCTACCAGCCCCTGGATAGCTGGGACGGGGTGAGTGCACTCACGCCCAATAACCCCGATGCGGGTTACCTGGGCAACAATTGGTTTGGCCAAGTGCTGAGCTATAAGGCGGCGGCTTTTGATCCGGGCGACGACAGCCTTCAGAAGCCCCGGACCGACTATCGCCAATGGAGTTCAAACCCGAGCGCTTACGATCCGAGCAGTAACTCCTTGGCGGCTGCTGTGGGTTGCGGCAACGGCGACCCCACTGACGTGGCCAACTACGATTGCTACGTATTCAATCCCGAGGCCGAGAGTCCGGGGCTCGCTTCCCTGCCCGGAGGCGTCAGTGTCCGGCTAGATTCTGCCTGGGGCGCGTCCGACCCGCGTCGCCAAGCCGCGCGAGCTTCGCTCCGCTCGGGGCTGAACTGGGGAGTTTTTGCGGCGGGGGGTGCGAGTAGTCCCTGCGATCCGTCTCTTTACACAAGCGAGAGCCAGATGCGCAACGACCCGAGCTGTTACTTGGGGGGTTGGCGCCAGGGCGTGGACGGCGATCCGGATCGCCTAGGCCTGAACATCAATGAGGTGCTCCTCTATCCGGAATATGCCCAGGCTCTGGGAACCGAAGCCACTAACCCCTTCGCGCCGATCCTTCTCTACGGACAGAGGGTCGAAGGGGGCTGCACGCCGGGCAGCTCATGGATCTACATCCAGCGCACCGACGACGGTCAGTTGGTTCCCCCCGCCGAGTGTGCCCAGGTTTTTAGTAACCCGACGGAAACGTTGGCCGGGCTGCCCTGGGACAATGAACTCAGTGGCGGTGCGGGCCATCCGTTTACCGGGGAGAGCTTTGATAACGAAATGGCAGGCCTCTCTTTCAACCTGCTGATGATGTTGGTCACTTTTTCGCCGGAGTTCACCGATGGTCTGGCCAGCGTGCGCGGTTTCGTGAATCCCGAGATCTACGAGCACCGGTATATCTACGACGAGGAGTGGATGTGGAATCCCGCGTGCGACGGCGTGCAGAAGACCGATGAAGAGTGCGGCGGACGCCGATTCGTGGCGGTCAGCAACCCCCCGTCCGGCGGACAGGGCGGCGGGCAGGGGGAGTACTCCGCCTACGGGGCGACGAATGCCGACCCAACGACACTCGGGTTGCCGGGAAACGGGCAAACGACCCTCAATACCAATGCCGGTCGGGTGCGGATGGTCTCCGGGTGGCGCTCCTTGGGCATCACCAATATGCCCAAGGTGTCTGACAGGGCGGGTCATATTCCGAACCCACTGCCCGCCGGCGTCGAGAACAAGCTTCAGCGAGATCCGAGCATGCCCAATATTATGACCATGTTTCCCGACTTGCTGATGCGTGAGTGCACTTCGGCCCGTCTGAACACGGATCCCAACAAGTCCGCCGCGGAGCTCTATGCCAACTGCGGCACCGCAGCCAATGGGGGCCAAAACGATTGGACGATCAACCCGGCGACCAATAAGCCCTGGCAGGAATTGCGACTGGGAACCTATACCGCCGGCACGCCCGACGGCGGATTGCTTGAGTCGCTCCAGTGGGACTACGCGTTCACCGGCAGCGAGAACGAATTCATGGCGATGATCCCCTACTGCGAGGATCTCGAATATACCCAGCGTCACATCTACAATATCCAGGGCGATGCCCTCGGCGGAGCCAATGATCGCGGCAAATACGGATTTAACCGCATGGATTGCTCCCGGGGTCTGGCCGGAGAGACTCTCGGCTCCGAGCGCTGCACATATATCACGCCGCAATACTGCTCCATCGTTCAGGCTCTCTCGGGGATCGCCGGGCAGAAGCGCAACATTGTCCGTGCGGGTGGGAACGAGAACTTTGGTCGGCGCACGATGCAGTGGCAGTCGGGCAGCGAGATCTATCTCGCCTACAACCGGCGCAACGTGCTCGGCTTCTCGATGGATTTCGCTGAAGATGTGACGAAATCGAATTGGAGCATGGAGTTTACCTGGATCGAGGGCATTCCGTTCACAGACTCGGACTCCTACAACCTTGTGACCGAGGCCGACGATTTCAACCTGACGGTCTCGGTGGACAGGCCAACGTTCATCAACTTTTTGAACGCGAACAGGACCTTCTTCTTCAACAGCCAGTGGTTCTTCCAGTACCGAAAGGGCTATCGCGACAGCTTTAATGCCATCGGCCCCTGGAATGTGCTGGCGACTTTTGCGGTCTTTACCGGGTATTTCCAGGACCGGCTGAATCCCACCTTGGTATTCGTCTGGGACTTTCGTTCGAGTTCGGGAGGAATCCTGCCCCAGATCAGTTATCGCTTCTCGGATAAGTTCTCGATGACGGTGGGTGCCTCAGTGTTTATGGGTGAGCAGGGATTGACGAATATGGGGGTGAATACGATTGGCCCCGCTTCGCCTCGTGCCGGTCCCAACGCCTACATGGACGGGACGACTCCGGGTCTGTCGATTGTGCGCGACCGCGACGAAGTATTTATGACCCTGCGCTACACGTTCTGATCGCCGTATCCGGATGAGATCGGGGGGTGGGGGGGGGCGCGCCGCCCAGGTGCTCAGTGGCCGCGGTCGAGGGCGCTGGTGGTGGTCATTCGCTTCACCGCCGAAGGCGTAAAGGGCAGCGATTCCAGGCTATGGGATTCACGGAGCCAGCCACCTCGGCCTGCCAGGGCGTTGACGAAGCTGGCGGCAACGGGTTTGAAAACCCGGTTGGGTGAATCGTCGGGCCAGCGCTGTTCCTCGGGGCGGTCTCCGCTGAAGCGGTGCACCAGAATCCCCACTTCGACCAGGCGATTTTTCCCCGTGTGGCTGATCCAGTAGAGGGGTTGAAGAGTCTGGTAGTCGATGTAGATCGTGACGGTACGGATCGTCTCGGATCGCTGGAGGCTCATTCCTTCGATCACCATGGCTTGGCGGACATCCCAGCGGTCGGCGGCCACAGAGAGACCGCTGGTTCCATAGTTGCGCCCCTGGGTGACGGGCCAGCCCTGTCGCTGGCCATTGAGCGGAGCGATGACGGTCTGCTCACCGCGGATACGCCAACGGTAGGCGTTGGGTCTGAGGTAGAGGCCCGTAAGCCCGGCCCGCGCGTTTTCGCTGACGGCCAGGGACGGGCCCGCACCAGGCTGGATCGTAACGCCCCCGCTCAGAGCCATCCCGCCCCCGCCCTGGCTCTGGTCGGCCACGCTGTAGCGCGGCATGAATGCGCCATCCACCCAGGGCGTTCCCGAGCGCCGGGTCTTGCGAAGGCTGGGTATATAGACGAACACGTTGTCGGGTTTACCCCAGTTCGTTTCGCTCCCGGGAGACCGGAATTGTCGCCATGCGAGCTCCCGCGCGCCAAAGGGCGCGGTGAACTGCCCGCCTGTAGCCCACAGGAGATTTTTGGTGTCTGGGGAGCGGTAGTCTGTCTCGGCCAGGTCGGCACGTCCTGCGGCCTGAAAGGCGAAGAACTTGCCTTCGTAGCGCATCACGGAACCCATGCGAGTGGGGAAGTCAGTGATTCGAAAGCGTCCGCGATAGCCCGCTCCCCGAAAACGTTTTTCGAGATTCCAGGCCCAGCGGGTGGCGGCCATGGGATCGTCGGGGTCGATGGATGCCTGGGGGAAGGGAATTCCCGCCACGTAGTTGGAAATGTTTCCTTCGTCATCGAGGACAACGCCGGCCGCGTGTTTGTCGGTGGCCTCGAGAAAAAAGCGCGGCAGGGGATAGCGGCGGTGGCACGGGCCGATCTCCATCTGCATGCCTTCAAAGAAGAAACTTTCGCGGTGTCGCCAAACCTCTCGGGGGAGCAGGGTTTGGAGCGCCAGAAGGTCCTCGGCGCTGACCTTCATTCCTTCCTTGACGATCATCGGCGTGGCGTCGGTGTCGGGTCGGCCATCGGGACCGCGTGGCGATATGGATGGACATTCGCCTTCGTCGGGAGGCGCCGGGAAGGCGGGGGGGGCGAGCAGCAGGCTGGTTAAACCAAGGGCGAGGATTCCCAGCGGGATCCCCCGTGCCGCGAGGCCTCGCAAACTAGAGTTCGATCGATTCTTCGATGAGCATGACCGGGATGCCGTCCTCGACGGGGTATAGGATCTTGCCGTCTTCCCGGATCAGGCCCTCTTGAATCGCGGCAGCGACGGCCTCGCCTCCGCGGTTGCGCAACTGGCCGGACTCAAATTCGCCGTTCAATCGAGCGATCAACTCGGCTCCCGCGACGGCCACAGGCTGTCGGGTTTCCGGGCAAACAAGAATCTTAAGGAGTTCTTCATTGATCGGCATTGCGTGTCCCCCTGGATGAAAGCTAGCGCAGCATGGCCGACGGATAGTCGAGAATTCGGCGGGCCACGATGAGTTGATTGATTTGCTGGGTGCCTTCAAAGATGTCGTTGATCTTGGCGTCACGAAACCATTTCTCTACCAATATCTTGCGCGAGTAGCCTACGGGGCCCAGGAGTTCGACGGTTTTCTGGCAGATTCGCGTGACCGCAAGCCCCGCCTTGGCTTTGGCGATGGACGCTTCGAGATTATTGGGCTTCCCCTTGTTCATCATCCATGCAGCCTTCCACGTCAGGAGACGCGCGGCCTGGAGATCCGCTTCCATCTCGATGACGTCACGCTCGATGGCGGTGAGTTCCCGGGGCGGCGCGTCGTAGCGAATGGCGACGCCCTGGCGTTCGAGTTCCTCCTTGAG
>CAWVXN010000239.1:0-5068 GCA_963933695.1 uncultured Myxococcales bacterium
CCGAAGCCCTGATGGAGCGGCTCCAGAACGCGGGGGTCGAGGCCGGGGTAGTTCGCGATCTGGAGGGGCTTCAGAACGATCCCCAATTGGCCGCCCGGCAGCATTTTGTTCGCTTGGAGCACCGGGTTCTGGGCGAGTTGGCCTTTGAGCGATCCGGCGGCCGGCTCTCGGCGGACCCGGGTCGACTCGACCGTCCGGGCCCGGGCCTGGGCGAACACTCCCATGGGATTCTCTCGGGTATCCTCGGGCTCTCGGAGACGCAGATCGCCGAGTTGGTGGCGGACGGAATCAACGTTTGAAATGCCCGAGTCCGGGCGCGGTGCTTGCCGAAGGAGACATTCATGGACCTACGCGATTCACCCGCTGAGGCGGTCTTTCGCAGGGAGGCCCGAGCCTGGCTCGAGGCGAACCTGCCCGAGCACTGGGGCACCCCGGAATATCCCAAGCCCGAGACGCCGGCGGAGGAAGTGGCCTTTCTCCGGGCGTGGCAGCGCCGGCTCTTCGAGGGCGGATGGGCGGGACTGGATTGGCCCCAGGAATATGGGGGGCGCGATGTGGATGTCATCCAGAACCTGATCTGGCAGGAGGAGTACACCCGGATGCGGGGGCCCAACCAGATCAGCATGTCCGTGGGCACCAGTCTGGTGGGTCCGACCCTGATGGCGCGTGGCGCCGATTGGCAGAAGGAACGCTTCCTCGCGCCCATCCTAAAAGGGGAAGAGGTCTGGTGTCAGGGGTTCTCCGAGCCCAATGCGGGCTCGGACCTGGCTTCCTTGAAAACCCGGGGCGTGGTGGAGGGGGACTCCATCGTGGTCCAGGGCCAGAAGACTTGGACGAGCTTTGCCCAGCAATCGGATTGGTGCATTCTGGTGGTGCGCACGGATCCCGACGCGGCCAGGCACAAGGGTCTGAGTTTTCTCCTGGTGGACATGAAGACCCCAGGCATCACGATCCGCCCCTTGGTCGAAATGACCGGGCATGCCTGGTTCAACGAAGTGTTCTTCGACGACGTGCGGGTCCCAATCGAAAACGTGGTGGGCGAGATCAACGGCGGCTGGGATATCGTGATCACGACCCTCTCGGTGGAGCGCGGTTCATCGGCCCAGCACGCGCGCCTAGGAGCCGACTTGGACCTTCTCATTCAAGCCGCCCGGGATACGCCCCGGGGCGAAGGGCGTGTTTCGGATGATCCCGCCGTGCGTCAGAAGCTGGCGGGATTTGCCGCCGAGATGATGGTGATGAAAATGTCGGTCTACCGAAACGCCTGGGCGATCAAGGAGAAAGGCTTGCCGGGCCCCGAGGGCTCGACGCTTAAGGTGCTCTGGAGCGAACTCGATCAAAGACTCAAGGCCGCCGCCATCGAGATCCTGGGCCCTCGCGCGTTGGTGAGCCAGGGGGATCCACTGGCGATTGATGATGGGTATTGGGCCTACGAGGCGCTCTGGTCCCGGGCCGCCACGATCTACGCCGGAACCTCCGAAGTCCAGCGCAATATCATTGCCACTCGGGTATTGGGTCTGCCGCGCTAGCCCAAAGAAGGGGGCGGTGAAGACGATCCGGGCAGGGGACCAATCAACGCTTGGGCCGCGATCTCGCGTTGATGCGCGGGCGAGCCAAACGCGAGTTCCGCCGCTCGGGCGTGCTTGAAATAAAGGTGGAGGTCCTCTTCCCAGGTGAACCCCAGCCCCCCGTGGATCTGAATGCCGTCGCCGGCGATCTTCACCCAGGCCTCGCTGCAATGGGAGTTGGCTAGGCACGCGGTGGTGTGCACATCGGGCTCGTTTTCCGCTAGGGCCCAGGCGGCATAGTAGGCCGCGGACCGGATACTCTCGCTGGCCACCAGCATGTCCGCACACTTGTGTTGAATCGCTTGAAAGCGACCGATGGGTTGACCGAATTGTTCCCGGGTCTTGGCGTAGGCCACGGAAAGTTCCAGGACGCGTTCGGCGCCGCCGCTGATTTCGGCACAAAGCCCAACCCGGGCATGGTCGTGAAGGCGTTCGAGCAGGGACCAGCCGCCATGAAGGGGGCCGAGTAGGGCGCTCTCCGGAACCCGGACCGACTCGAAGGACACCTCGGCCAACTTGCGAATTTGTTCGACGAAGGCGATTGGCCTTAGGCTTAGACCGGGCGTGTGGGCCTCCACGAGAAAGAGGCTGATCCCCGCCCGGGGGTCTCCCTGGGAGTCCCCGGTCCGTGCCGCGACGATCAATTGGTCGGCGGAAGGCGCATCGACCACAAAGCATTTTTGGCCGTCGAGCCGGTATCCGCCGTCCTCGGCCCGGGCACGCATCTGGATGCCCCCGGGTCCCCAGTCCGCCGCCGTCTCCACTTGGGCCAGGGCGAGGCGCAGTTCGCCTCGGACCAGCGCCGGTAGCAAAGTCTGACATTGGGCCTCGCTGGCCCCGAGCCGGATTGCGAGAGCACCCACCAACGCGGTGGAGAGAAAGGGGCCCGGGCACAAGACCCGACCCATTTGCTCCAGCAGGAGGACAAGATCCACCATGCCCAGCTCGCTTCCCCCGTAGCGCTCTGGGACGATCATGCCGAGCCAGCCCAGTTCGGCCATCCGCTGCCAGAGCGCTTCGGGCAGGCCCCGGGTGTCGTCGAGCTGGGCGCGCACCAACGCCATGGGGCACTCCTGCTCGAGCACCGATCGAGCGCTCTCGCGCAGCATTTCCTGTTCTTCGCTGAACTTGACGTCCATGGCTGTTCGACTTCCCACCGGGGGAGGCCCGGGTTGCGAGGACGATATAGCTCCGCCGGGCGCTTTCGGCCCCCTCGACCCCCTCGCTGTGACCGGCGCGATGGTGGGCCCGAGCCCCGTTGGTTAGTTTTTACCTCCCGTCTCCCGCCCCCCGTTGTGTTGCCAAAGCGGAGCAAGGACAGCCGCCGCCACGCCACCGAGGAACAGCGAAGCCACGGGAGCCAAGAGGAGAACCACAGCGCCGGCGGTGAAGGCCCAGATCGGGCGGGTACTCGGTCCCCGGGCGCTTTAGACGCGCCAGCGCCTGGGGGGGGGCTGGGGGTGGCTGCAGGCACCGTCTCCACCCCTTTGGGACTGCGACGGCACTGGGCTGGGTCCTTGAGCGACTCTCGGCGCACACCCAGGAACTCGAGGAGAGAGGCGTCGACCACGATGAACTGCTCGCCACCTGTGCGGGCATCATTCAGGGGGCGTCACCGGCGGTCCCCCAAGCCATGAATAGATGGGGCGATTTTCCCATTCTTGATTAATGGCTTGGATGGGAGCAGAATAGGGCTTCCGGATTCGCCGTCTGATCCGGATTGCAGAGCGAAGAGCGCACTCGCGCAAGCACGAGATGAGAGATCCCAGCTTCCCCCCAAGGAAAAAGGGAGACACCTCGCATCGTCGAGCACCGCTCGCACGCCATGGCAAAAAGGACGGCACCAGCGCCCGAGTGGAGATCCAATCTCCCTCGGGCGCTTTTTTTTGTGGGGCTGCCCAAGTGCGTCTGTCCAAACGCGCTTGTCCAAACGGGCCAAGGTCCAAACCCAGGCGCCCCAACGGACAGGGGTCGAATGATAGGGTGGGGAAGGGCGAGGGGGCCGATGAAAGGGTCGATGAAGGGATCCGGTTCGCCGATCCGCATTGAGTCGCCTCTAGCTGAAGCGCGCCTGGATCCAATCGACGGTCAAGTCCATCAGGGCTTCGACATCCGGAGCCCGAGTCGCGCCGAACTCGGGCTCGAAGTAGTGACGCGCGGAGGGAAAAGAATGAAAGGTCCGGTCTGGGGCGGCCACGGCTTCGAAGATCGGACCGGCATCGGTGTTCGGGTAGATCTCCCGGTCCCGGCCCGCATTGACCACCAGCGTGGGTTCTTCGATCTGGGGCAGGGTGAGCATCAGGTCCGCTTGGGAACTGAGTCCCGACCAGGTTGATAGCCAGGCCCGGGGCGTGCAGATCCGCGCAAAGCCGGTCAGGGCCATGTTCATCAGATCCGGGCGGTCACTGAGAAGGGATCCATATTCCCGGTCCGAGGGGTCGAGGTGATGGTCCGCATAGTGGAGGTTGGCCATGGTGCGGTAGATCACGAGCACGGGTTCGAACGCTTCGCGCAGGAGGATCTGGCGCTGCTCGTGCGCCGGTAGCCGGGTGAAACCTTCATCACCGTGGAGCTTCTCCGCCTCGGCGGCCTCTCGGGCCAAACCCCGCGCGCGGTCATCGATTCGCTTCACCCGTTGAATTTGGGCTTCCCGGTACCGCTGGACAAAGTCCGGTGGGTACTCGCTCCACTCGGGCGGGGGCCGAAATCCGTTGCTCGGCGAGTACATGTCCAGGGCGGGATCGCTGGCGAAAGCGTCGTGCTCGTCCAGCACCGCGGGGTCGATGCATTGGTTGATCACGCGGCCCTCACCCTTGTGGGCGGAGACGTAAACCAGGCCGTCCGCCGGCGAGAGCGGGTAGCTTTCGAGGCGTGTCGGGGCGCCCGCCGGAGTCTTCTTGAGGCGAAGCCCGGGGGCGAGCCTGGCCTGGGACTGGTAGAACGCGTTCAGGGAGCCCCCGCCCGAATTGCCCAGCAGAATCACTTGGCCCACGCCGCGGTCGCGCAGGAACGATACACAGGCGCCCACGTCCAGGATGATTTGCTCGTGAACGGTGTCGGTGTCGTTATTCGGGTTTCGGGTGTTGGCCCCCAAACACCCGATGCCGGCGGCCAGAAGCCTCGGAAAACTGTAGTGCCGAGTAAAGTCCACCCGGGGATGCATGCACACCACAGCCACCCGGGGTACGGGTTGCCCTCGCGGGGTCCAGAAGAGCCCTTGGATCTGCCGATGGTCCGCGGTCTCGAGCAGCACCGGAGCCACCTCGGCCGACTCGGGTTCTTGTCTGAAGTGAAAGGGGGCGCCCCCCCAATAGGTTTTGGCCACGAGCAGCAAGCGCGTTCTCTCCTTGGGCCGCGGCAGGGCCGGTTGACTATCGCGCCAGTTCCGCCATCAAGGCAAAGACTTCGACGGTGCTTGGCGCTGGCCGAGTGTCGCCAAACTCTCGGTATAGGGTGTGTACGTTCACCACGATCCGTTCGGAATCCAGCCAAGAGGAATA
>CAWVXN010000240.1:0-5058 GCA_963933695.1 uncultured Myxococcales bacterium
GTCGAAATCGACGGCCGAGAGTTCGTGCGTGCGAATCGCCCCGGTGCGGGTTGGCTGAAACGCCTTCGCGCAAACCCCGCCGTTGGTTTGCGGCGTTCGGAAGCGGCCCATGGTCCGGCGGAGCCCTACTGGGCCCAGCCCATCGATGACCAGGCGTTGAAGGCCCGGGTGGATGCCGAGATCTTGAGAAAGTATCGCTTCGCCGATCGAACTTGGGGGCGCTTCGCGGACAGGACAAAGGCGCAATTGGTCGAGTTGAGGCCTCGGGGGGATTCCTCTGCCGCCCCTCGCCAAGACCCCTCGGTGATCACCCGCCCGACCGAAGTCCTTTCACCTTCGGCGACTCCGCCCGCCCCTGGCGAGGGTGCTCCCGGGCGCGGGCCGGGAGCTTCGTCGTAGCCGCCCGCCGGCGAAAGTACCGGAGCGCCGGGCGCTCTCGGCCGGCGCGAGCCGAGCCCGAAGCCCCACTGGAGGCCGAAGTAGAAATCACCGCTTTGGCTGCGGGGGGAGACGGCGTTGCCCGACTGCCCGACGGTCTCGCGCTCTTCGTACCCCTCGCCGCCCCCGGCGACCGGGTTCGCATTCGCGTCACCGAACGGCACCGGCGTTTCGCCCGGGCCGAAATCAGCGAAGTCCTGGTGGCTGGACCGGGACGCTGCGCCCCTCGGTGTCCCGTTTTCGGGCGTTGCGGGGGGTGTGCCTGGCAGCACTTGGAGTACTCGGTTCAGGTGCAGGCCAAGCAGGCGATCCTGCGCGAGGCCCTCGTTCGCATCGGGGGCTGGGTCCTCACTGACGAAATCCCCTTGACGCCTTCCCCGGCTCCCTATGGCTATCGAACCCGGGCCCGCCTACTCGTCGGTCGCGAGGGCATCGGCTATCGCCGCCAGGGATCTCACGCACTGTGTGCCATCGACGGCTGTCCCATCCTGGTTCCGTCACTGGACGCCGAAGTCGGCCGCCTCGCCGGGGCACGCCGGGTTTCTCCGGAGCCCGCCGAGCAAGGGGAATGGGAACTGGTCGCGGGACGGGACGGCCGGGCGCGAAGTCATCCAGTAAGAAGTCATCCCGTAAAAAAACATTCCGTAAAAGGGGGCGGGCCGACGGAATTAGGAGCCGACCGAGACCGGATTGAGTTGAGGGCGGGGCAGGACGTCCTGGCCGTTTCCCCTGGAACCTTCATCCAGGCGAATCTCGGTCTTCACGATGCCCTTCACGCCGCTGTGCTGGATTCGGTGGGTCGTGGGCGGCATGCAATTGAACTCCATGCGGGCGCGGGCTTCTTCACACTGGCTCTGGCTCGTCGCTTCGAGGAAGTCGAGGCGATTGAGGTCGCTTCCAGTGCAGTCGCCGACCTTCGCGCCAATTTGCTCTCAGCGGGGTTGGAGGGGGTTCGCGTTATCGAGGGCGACGTCGAAGAGGTTCTGAAGTCTCGGGTCGGGCCTCGGCCCGAGCTGGTTCTTCTCGACCCCCCGAGAGCGGGCCTTTCGCCCGGCGCACTGGAAAGCCTCGTAGAGCTTTCGGCGGCCCGGATCGTCTATCTGTCCTGCGACCCCGCGACCCTTGCTCGGGACAGCGCTCGCCTCAGGGAGCGCGGGTACGCGCTGGAGAGTGTCCAGGGCTTCGACTTGTTTCCCCAGACTCCGCACGTAGAAGCGCTAGCCGTCCTGACCCGGGGCGACGCTCCGGGTGGTTGAGCTAAGGCTGAATCAGGCCGTGTCGCAGGGCGTAGCGAACCAGCTCGGTGGCCTTGCGGACGCCCACTTTGCGCATGAGACTCGTTCGGTGAGCTTCGACGGTCTTGGAGCTGATACCGAGTTGAACGGCGATCTGCTTGGCGGAAAGCCCATCGGCGATCAGGTGAAGCACCTCGCGTTCTCGGCCCGAGAGAAGGGAGAACGGTCCCTCTTTGGCCGATCCGGGATGCCGCATCTGTTCGACAATTTCCCGCGCGACTATGGGGCTGAAGTAGCTGCCACCGCGCATGACCTCACGGATGGCCGTCACCACTTCGGTCGCTTGACCGTCCTTCAGTACATAGCCGTCGGCTCCCAGCGAGATGGCGCTCTGGATGAACGACGGGTCACTGTGGACCGAGAGGAGGATGACCTTGATGTCTGGATGGCTGGCCCTCAACTGTTCGAGGGTTTCTAGTCCGCCGAGCCGTGGCATGGAAATATCCAGAACGACAACCTGCGGCTGATTCTGGGCGACTTGCTCAAGGACTTCTCGGCCATCTCCGGCTTCGCCTGTAATCTGGAAATCGCCTTCTCCCTCAAGAAGGCGTCGCAGGCCCTCGCGGACAATTCCGTGATCGTCAGCGACGAGTATAGAAATCATGGCCATAGGCTAACGAATTCCCAGCAGATGTCTTCGTATTCCGTTTCTTCTACTTCGAGAAAAAGGGGCGCAGTGGGTCCGGGGCTTGGCTCTTTCAGAAACGAAGGGGGTGGAGGGCGGGTGATTGGGGAGTCTGAGAACTCCAAAAGGCCGGGGCATCCGGAGCATTTCGACGGTTTCGGCTAGACCCATGCGCCACTGCATGGGATACCCTGACGATCCGGTCCGGGAGTGGATTCCCGGTGCGTAGGGAGAGAGCATGTCGGCTCCGGCGAAATCGTCACCAGCAGTCCGAGGCCCCCGGAAACCTCTCGAGGACTCCAATTTCTTTCTTTACGTAGAAGGTCCTAGGGACGAGGACATCCTTCGGATTTGGGCTCGGCGAATCTCTCGCCCGCTGGCACGGTGTTTAGAGTCTCGTGTGGTGATTCTGGGCGGTCGTCGTCCTGCCCGGGCCCGGGAGCACTTCCGCGCTGAGGGTGGGGGCAAACGGCCCGGGCGGGGACTGGTTGTCCTGGACCGGGATCACCACGCTCCCGCAGAGCATTTTTCCAGTTTCGAATCGGGCTTGGAGGTCTTCACCTGGAAGCGCAGGCATATTGAGAGCTACTTGATGGTGCCGGCCGCGATCCGGCGATCCCTGGAGAGTGTGGTCGACCCCCGGTTGCTCGATCGGCTGATCGAGGACCATGTGCCCTCGCCGGGTGACGAAACAGCCTGCAGGATGGCCAACGCGAAGAAGATCTTGGGTGCCAAGGGCGAACTCGGACGCTGTGCGGGTGGACGACTCTCACCCGCTCGGGTAGCCCGTTGCATGCGGATTGACGAGTTTCATCCCGATATTCTGGCCCTTTATGCGCGAATTCAGAGTGCCGTTGGGATCCCCGGGCCGCCCTCGGTCAGTCGATTGGCTCGCCATTTGCCCGAGTCGGAGCCGAGCTAGGGGCGCCGGGCCTGGTTCGGGCGATTCGGCAAGCCGGGCGAGTCAGCGTCAGAGCAACGGAGGAGTTGGGGTGAGAGTACTGGCGTTGGACTTTGATGGGGTGATCAGCGACAGCGCGGTGGAGTCCTTCGTGGTGGCCCTGCGAACCATGGCCCGCCAGGATCCCAGGCTTGCCTGGGCCTCGTCCCTTTCGAGACTCGCCGGGGCCGATGCCGCGTGTGTTCGCGCGGATTCTCTTTACCGAGGCTTTCTGGAGTTGATGCCCCTGGGCAATCGGGCCGAGGATTTTGCAGTCGCCCTGTGCCTTCTGGAGTCTGGTGAGACTGTGGATGATCAAGCCGGGTTTGACCGCTTCCGCGAGGGGATGGGCGCGGACTTCCTCAGCGAGTTCCACGTTGCTTTTTACCGTGAGCGGGAGGCCCTGCGGGCCACGGACCCGGTGGCGTGGCTCGACCTGCTTGCACCTTTCTGCGAGTTGGTCGAGATTCTTCATCGCCGTTCGGGGGATCGAATCCTGGCCCTGGCGACGGCCAAGGACCGGCCATCCGTCGATCTTCTGTTGGCCGCCTATGGCATCGCGAACCTCTTCCCCGAGGAATTGATCATCGACAAGGAGGCGGGTCGATCCAAGCGGGCGCACCTTCGGTTATTGCGCGAAAGGCTGGGTGTGGAATTCGATCAGATCACTTTCGTGGACGACAAACTGAATCATCTCGAAGATGTCTCGGGTCTCGGGGTGCAATGCGCTCTGGCGGCCTGGGGCTACAACGGCGAACGCGAGCGCAGCTTGGCCGATCAACGCGGTTTCCTGGTCTGCGATCGGGGGAGCGCGGAGGTCGACCTTTTCGGCACGGCCAGCGGCCAATGACCGGGCTCCGCCCCTTGGAATTGTGCTTGGAGCGGGCGACCAGAGATTGTAGTCTGGCCATGCGTCCGGAACTCCGGAGGCGGGCGATGGGGCCTTCATTTTTGGCTCGAGGTATCCCCCCGGTCCTTTGAGGCCCGGGATGAGAGATAAGGGATGGGAGAGGAGAGGGGGCAGCGTGGGGGAGAATGCATTGCGGATTCATACCGAGCGAACGCCGAACCCCGCCAGCGTCAAGTGGGTCGTCGGGCAGACGATTCTCGAAGGAGGGCGCCCCCTGAGCTTTGAGCCGGGGACGTCCCCCGAGGTGTCCCCGTTGGCCGCTGGAATTCTTGCGGTTCCAGGGGTGACGAGTGTGCTTCTGGGGGTTGAGGTCATCACGGTCAACAAGGCCCAAGAAGTGGGCTGGCGAGAACTGGGACAGGCCGTGACCCAAGCGATCCAGGCCTGGGCGTCGTCGGGACTACCCGCTCTGGGGGAGGCCTACGCCCCGCCCGCCGCGGCCCCGGATGACGTTGTGGAAGCACGGATTCGGACAATTCTCGAGGCTGAGATTGCCCCCTACGTGGAGCAGGACGGAGGTGAAATCGACCTCGTGAGCTTCAAAGATGGGGTGGTCGAGGTTGCCCTGCGGGGTGCCTGCGTGGGCTGCCCGAGTTCCACGGTGACTCTCAAGATGGGCGTCGAGGCGCGGCTTCGGGAGGAGATTCCCGAGGTGCTTTCCGTGGTCGCCGTCTAAGCTCAGGGCCGCTCCAAGGCTTCCCCTTACCGGGTTGCTCCTGGGGGCCGATCGGAGCCGAGCAGAGCCGGCAAATTGCGGGCGGGAAAGGCCGAAATTCATTGGGACCCAGGCGAGCAACTCGGAAAAGGCGTTCGAGTCCGAAGCGTTTTTTCCCCGAGAGTCGGCTTTCCC
>CAWVXN010000241.1:0-5050 GCA_963933695.1 uncultured Myxococcales bacterium
CGATGCCAATCCGCATCCCATCTGGCAACGCCTGCGTGACGAAGCGCCCCTCTACTACAACGAGGACCTGGATTTCTACGCGCTCTCGCGCTTCGACGATGTCATGGCGGCTTCTCTCGATGGAGAGCTATTCAGCTCGGCCTACGGAACCGTCCTCGAGTTGATGACCGAAGAACCCAATCACTCGCCCATGATGATCTGGCGAGACCCGCCAGAGCATACGCGCCTGCGGAAGTTGGTCAGTCGGGCCTTCTCGCCACGACGCATTGGTGAGTTGGAACCTCGTATCCGGGAAATCTGTCGAAGGTATCTCGACCCGCTACAGGGCTCCGGGGGGTTTGACTACGTCGAGGAATTCGGCGCGAAACTTCCCGTCATGGTCATCAATTCTCTGCTGGGGGTGCCCGAGGAGGATCACGACCAGATTCGCATCTGGACCGACCAGTTACTGCATCGCGATCCAGGCGAGATGAAGAGTTCTCGCCGGCACGCAGAAATCTCCCAAGAACTCTGGGGCTATTTCGCTCGCTATGTCGCGGACCGAAGAAAGCACCCCACCGATGACATGATGAGCACGCTGATCGCATCCGAGATCGAGATGCCGGACGGAGAGATACGAAAACTCGACGACACGGAGTTGCTCGCCTTCATCGGACTTCTTTCGGGCGCGGGCAACGAAACTGTTGCGCGCTTCCTCGGCTGGTCGGCCACGGCCCTTGCAGAATTTCCCGACGAAAGGCTCCTGTTGACCGAAGATCCAAGGCGGATTCCCAATGCCGTCGAAGAAATCATGCGCTACGAGGCGCCGTCCCCGGTCCAGGCTCGGAGATTGACCCGGGATGCGGAGATACATGGCCAGCGGGTACCCAAAGGCGCCCGGTTCCTCCTGCTTACGGCATCGGCGGGGCGTGACCACCGGGAATACGACGATCCCCACCGACTGAACGTGCGACGCAAAATCGACCGACATGTCTCCCTGGGCTATGGGCTGCACTTCTGCCTCGGGGCCTCCCTGGCACGGCTTGAAGCGCGGATCGCCCTGGAAGAAACCCTGATCCGATTTCCCGAATGGGAAGTGGACTGGGAAGCCACAGAGAGAGTGCACACGAGCACCGTGCGCGGCTATGCGAAAGTGCCCATCCGGTTCTGAGTCCGGCCTCAACCGCCTTGGCGGGGAAAGATCCGTAGAATCTGGGGAGACCCGAACCTGAACATGTGGATCAACTGCTCTTGCAGGCCATATTTTCGCATCGAAGCAAGATCCACTTTCGCCAGAATTCCCTGCCCCGGAATTTCCTCGGCCTCGGCCTCGTAGAGCACCCCCTCAATTCTCAACCGCAGGTTGGGATCTCGGCGCAAGTTATCGAGCCAACGCGAATTGCTGGTTCTCAGGTACGCCTCGCCATTAAGAAGAACAAACCAGACCGGGGTCTCCCGCAATTCTCCGTCGACATCGAAGGTCAGTACTTCGATGGTCTGAACATCGCTGACCCGATCCCACTCGGGAAAATCTGCTTCCGCAGCAGTTCCCCCCACTAAAATCAGGAGGGCGACGAGCGCCCTCTGCCATCGGCACATGGGGAAAACCTCCGTTCACGAACGCAATAGCAAGATTGGGCTCTTTTCGAAATCTCTACTAGCCCTGGAAAGACAATCGGATACAGCCCGAATCGGGGGACTGAGAATTTCGTTCACTCTCCCCGCCAAAGCGGCCGCCTCTTCTCAATCCACGCCGCCACCGCTTCACGATAATCGGGCTGTTTCATCATTTCGGAAATCAACGCGTTGGCCTCATTCACCGAGGCGCCCACATCCCGGTGCTGGTCGGTATAAATCTGACGTTTGCTCGCCGCCAAGGACATGGGCGAGACCGATTCGATGAGTTCACGCACGTATTCGTAAGTGCGCGGCAGCAATTCATCGGGCGGGAAAAGTCGGTTCAAGAGCCCGAGTTCCATGGCCTCCTCGGTCATGAAAGTCCGGCTGGAAAGCAGGAGGTCATTGGCGTGAGTAAGCCCAATCAACCGGGGTAAAAGCCAGGAAAGCCCGTACTCCGCGGGTAGATTCAGTTTTCCGTGAGCCGTGGTCAGTTTTACGCCAGGCGCTGCAAACCTCAAATCCGCGTAGCAGGCGATCACGAAGCCGACTCCCGCCGCCGGGCCATTGATCGCCGCGATTACAGGTTTTTTCATGCCGAACTGGAAGGCGAAATCCGCATCGAATTCCGGGCGTACCCCGTAACCCGGGCGCGCAAGATCCTCTGGAGTGCCCGGATCGTAGGCCCCGCGCTCAACGTGGCTCTCAAGGGCCGAGGTGTCGGCACCCGCGCAAAAGCCCCGGCCGGCCCCAGTCACCACCACCGCCCGAATATCCGGATCGCTCTCGACCCGGGCCAGCCCATGGCGATACTCGGTGTGCATCCGCCCGGTCCAAGAATTGAGACGTTCTGGTCGGTGCAGGGTCAGGGTCGCAATCCGATCCTCAACCTCAAAGCGGGTGACCTTTAGATCCATCAATCTCTCCAGCAATTGGGCTCCCGGGAGCAACACGCTCGAAAACCGAGGTTGGCCGAAACGCTTCTAAAGGTAGCGCGCAAGCAGTCGATGAACCGCCCGCCAACCCAACAGAAAAATCGTGGTGCCGTACGGATCCGCCGCTAAAGTTCTCCGTGCACGCTTTTCGGAGAGGGAGATCCTCCTGGGTATTGACCAGACAATCGACGAGGCTTTCCGGCCTGTTGCCAAGGTCTTCTCAGACGTGGTCTTCTTCTCTATCCCGGTTGGCGAAACCCAAGTCCCGCTGATCGTTGTCTGGCTCGTGGCCGGTGCCACGTTCTTTACCTTCTACCTCCGATTCATCAACATACGCGGCTTTCGCCACGCCATTCGGATCGTCATGGGCAAAGAGGACAAGCCCGGAGATCGGGGCGAAGTCACCCATTTCCAGGCGCTCACCACCGCGGTCTCGGGCACCATTGGGGTTGGCAACATCGCCCATGTCGCGGTCGCGGTATCCGTGGGCGGCGCGGGCGCGGCGTTCTGGATGGTTGTCGCCGGATTCCTGGGGATGGCCTCGAAATTTGCCGAGTGCACCCTGGGCGTCAAGTACCGCAACGAGAACCCCGACGGTTCGGTCTCCGGTGGCCCCATGTTCTTTCTCGACAAGGGCTTGCGCGAGAGGGGTTGGCCCCGCACCGGGCGCGTGCTCGGGGTCTACTACGCGATCTGTATTGCGGTCGGAAGCATCGGGGTCGGCGCGATGTTTCAATCCAACCAGGCCTACGAGCAGTTCGTGGTCGCGACTGGGGGCGAAGAGAGCTTCCTCGCCGACTCGGGCTGGCTCTTTGGCGGAGTCCTTGCGGTGCTCGTGGCCGTGGTCATTATGGGCGGAATCCAGAGCATCGCCCGGGTGACTTCTAAGCTCGTGCCCTTCATGGCCCTTCTTTATATCGGCACCGGACTCTTTGTCATCGCCGCCAACGCCGAGCGGATTCCGGCTGGCCTGCTGGCCATCATCGAGGGCGCTTTCGCGCCCGAGGGGCTCAAGGGCGGAGCTCTGGGCGTTCTGATTCTCGGCTTCCGCCGGGCTGCCTTCTCGAATGAAGCCGGCATTGGATCCTCATCCATTGCCCACTCGGCAGTTCGAACCAGCGAACCCATCACCCAGGGCTTCGTGGCCATGCTCGAGCCCTTCATTGACACGATCATCGTCTGCTCGATCACCGCCCTGGTGATCGTCACTTCCTTCGACCCGGACACCCTGGCCACCGGGGAGGTGAATGGTGTCCAACTCACCTCGGCTGCTTTTGCCCAGGTCGTCTCGTGGTTTCCACCGGTGCTCTCCGTGGTTGTCCTGCTGTTCGCCTATTCGACTTTGATTTCCTGGTCCTATTACGGGCTTTCCGGATGCATCTACCTCTTCGGCCCCAGCCGTTGGGTGCGGATCTCATTCAACACCCTCTACTGCCTCTGCGGGGTTATCGGGTGCACCACGAGCTTGGCCGCGATTCTCGATTTTTCCGACGCCATGATTTTCGCCATGGCGTTCGCGAACTTGATCGGGCTCTTTGTCTTTGCGCCGTCCCTGCGCGAGGAACTGGACCGCTACTGGAAGGCGCTGGCCGAACGCAGGCTCGCCGAACACAGCTAATCACTGAGCCAGAGGGACTCAGCTCCGGACGCGCTGGCTCTTGGGGTCGTAGCCCGCACGGAGAGAGGCGGAAGCGGGATAGCGTTTGCCCGTGACCTCGATCTCCCATTCCCCGGAGCGAATCCAATCCGCGTCCAGGCAACCGGGTTTGCCCCGTGCGTATCCGAGGGCGACCGCAGCCCCCAAGGTATGACCCCAGCCGCCGGATGTCGTCAGGCCCATGCGTTCCCCATTGCGATAGATCGGCTCATCGTGGTAGAGCATGACTCCGGGGTCGTGGATCTGGAATTGAAGCAGACGTTTCGCCGGGCCGCGCTTGCGCTGGGCCTCGATCGCCTCTCGACCGACGAAGTCCGCGTCCTTGTCCCAGCCCACGGAAAAACCTAGCCCCGCCTCGATGGGGGAGTCCTCGGGGCCAATGTCGTGTCCCCAGTGGCGGTAGCCCTTTTCCAGTCGACAGCTCGCCATGGCGTGGAAGCCACAGAACCTGAGATCATGCGCTTCGCCCTCGCGAGCAATTTCGTCGAAGACGTGAAGGGCAAACTCCGTGGGGATATAGAGCTCCCAGCCCAATTCGCCCACGTACGTGATCCGCATGGCGCGAATTATTCCGTAGCCGAGTTCTATCTCCTGGCTGGTGGCGAAAGGAAAGCTCTCGTTGGACAAGTCCGCCGAAGTCAATCGCGAAAGCAAATCGCGAGAGCCCGGCCCCATGATGCCCAGGGTGGCAAGGCCCGAGGTGAGATCCGTCAGGGAAGCCCGGGCGTCTCCAATTCCTGCCTTTAAAAAATGAAAGTCCCGAAAGCGCGTTGCCGCCGTGGTGACGACGAGAAAGCTTTCCTCCTCGATCCGGGTCACGGTGAGATCCGCCTCGATCCCCCCCGACGCATTGAGCCACTGG
>CAWVXN010000242.1:0-5047 GCA_963933695.1 uncultured Myxococcales bacterium
GGGGCGGGGGAAGCGACGGGGACGGAGGAAGGGGAAGGAACGGGGGCGGCGGCGTAAGCAGGAGAAGGAGAAGGAGAAGGAGAAGGAGAATAAGAACGGGCCCGGTCGCCTCGGGCCACTGCGGTAGCGGGCTGGGAGGGAGGGGGCTGAGAGGGAGAGGGGTTCGCGCCCGAGCGGATTCTGTCCGCGGCGGCCCCGAGACCGGGCGCCGCTGCTTCGGACTCGAACTCCACCGGGGGCGTTTCGTCGGGAGAGGGATCCGAGCCCAGGGACCAAAAACCCGCCGCCACGACCAGTAGCAGGCTCAACACGAGGCTCAACCGGATCCAGCCACCAAGAGGCCGTCGTTCGGAAGAGGTCCCGCCCGTGACATCCGCGTGGAGCCGGTCGGTTTCGACTTTCTGCTGCCGCTCTCCCTCGACCCGGCGCAGTGCTTTTAAAATCGTGCTCATCCCGAATCCCCATCCTCGAGTTGGGGTGGAGCGAACTCGTCCAGATCCGCGTAGATCAGCATCTGGGTTCGTGGCCCCACCACACCATCGGGTTCAACCGCATGCTGACCCTGAAATCGCGCCACCCCGCGAAGCGTCGACCCGTCGAAGAGCCCGGGCACGTGGAAGTCCAGGTAACCCAGGCGCGAGAGCGCCTCCTGCAGCCAGCGAACTTCATTTCCCTGGGCGCCTTCGGCGATCACCTGGGGAATATCCAGATAGGGGTTCCAGACCACCCAGGCCACACCGTCCCAATGCTCTTCGACCACCCCGAGAGAAATTTGCAGGGGCTCCCGGTTCCCCAGCCCCACCAATTCGGCCTGGCCAGCTTCGATGCCCACCAGGGCCACGATGCGCGAGCTGGGTTCGGGATCTCCCGTCGTAAGCCTGATCAGAGCCGGATAGTTGAGATCACGAAGCGTCTGAAAATTCGCGTCGGCGATCTCAAGAACCCCGAGTCCGCGCAATTCAAGCTCGTCCAACGCATCGGCCAAGGAGACGGAAATGCGGCCCGATGGATCCAGCCCATGCAGGGCCAACACCATTTCGGTGGCCTCGCCCAGCGCCGCCTCGGGCGCCTGGTCGGACAGCACCGCACGCAGGAATACGCCCTGCTCCGCGGGCGCCAACCGGGCCTCGGCTTGGCCGGGTTCGGGAAGCTCTGCCGCCGGACCCGCCCGGTGCTGGGCGCGAACCACTTCGGCGCCTTGCAGTTCGCTGCCCGGCGGAGGAAGCTCGACAATAACGGTGACCGAAGTCCCCGACGCGCTCGCGCCCCCCCCCTCCGGCGCTCCCAAGCGCCCGGGATCTCGCGCCATTCCAACCGGGGCGAGTTCGCTGTCCCCTCCTCGACCTAAACCAGCGAGGGTCCGCAGGTCTGTCCCCAGACCCGTGCCAGAACCCAGTTGAAGCCACGCCAATCCCCCCGCCACGATCAGTGCAATTCCGGCCGCCGCCGCCCAGCCGATCTTCCTCAGCCCCCAGTCGCGTATCCGACGGGAGGCGTCCGGCACTTCCCGAGCGGCCTGGCGAACGGAACGAATACCCAACTGATGCTTCGCCTCGGCATACCCCACCAGCAGCGCGCGATCGCATAGGACATTGATCAGCCGGGGAATCCCGCCGGTCAAGCGATGCACCTGGCGCAGAGCACCCGGCGTAAAAATTTCTCGGGCGGCACCCGCGGCGACCGTGAGTCGGTGTTGCACGTAGGCCGCGGTGTCCTGGGATGAAAAGGGCTGGAGACTCCAGCGCACAGTGACTCGCTGCCGAAGCTGGCGGAGGGAGTCCGAATCGAGCTTTTCCTCGAGTTCGGGTTGGCCGAGCAAAATGATCTGAATCAGTTTCGAGGAAGCCGTCTCCAGATTGGAAAGCAGGCGAATCTGCTCAAGGGTCGCCGAGGACAGGTTCTGGGCTTCGTCGACAATCAGAATCGCCCGACTTCCGCGACCGTGACATTCGAGCAGGAATTCATTCAGCGCGGCGACGAGTTGACGCCGGGAGCGGCGCGCGGTGACCAAGCCGAACTCCTCGCTGATGGACTGGAGAAGCTCGATGTCGTTGTTGCTCGGATTGAAAAGAATCGCGATTTCGCTGTCGGGTTCGATGCGTTCGAGCAAGCTCCGGCACAGGGTTGTTTTCCCGGTCCCGACCTCCCCCGCAAGAACGATGAAGCCCTCGCCCTGCTCGAGGCCATACACAAGGTGAGCAAGGGCCTCCCGATGGGAGTCCGAGAGGTAGAGAAACGCGGGATTGGGTGTGAGCGAAAAAGGCTTTTCGCGCAGACCATAGAAAGCGGTATACATGGGGGCTGACCTTTGGCCCAGTGTAACTCATTGATTCCCATGGATTGATGGCGATTCCTCAGACGACCGGAGAAAAGCGACTTCGCCCAATGGGCGTGGACATCGGAGCCACGCTCGCGAAGTTGGCGATGCGTGCGCCCGACGGAAGTCTCCAATTGGAGTTTCTTTCCGCCGGCGATCTGCGGGGCATCGACCGCCGAATTGCCGATGTTGCCCCCGACCGCCTGGGCCTCACGGGTTGCGGCGCATCCGCCGCTGCCGCTCGACTCCATCGGCCCACCCGAAGTTGCCTGGAATTTGAAGCCTGGGGGCGCGGGGCGCGGATCCTTCTCCGAAGTCAGGGATTCCAAGAGGAATCCCCCTACCTGCTCGTCTCCCTCGGCACCGGAACCTCGATTCTACGGGTCGAGGGCGAGACCGTCACCCGGCTGGGCGGAACGGCCCTGGGCGGGGGGACCTTGGTGGGACTCGGCGCCGCGTTGACCGGCTGCCGCACCCATGCAGAAATCTGCCACCTGGCCGAGCAAGGCGATCGGGGCAAGATCGATCTACGGGTGGGCGACATTTACGCAGAAGGCGAAATCCCCCTTCCCGGCGAAACCACCGCTGCGTCTTTCGGCGGACTGGCGCGGTCGGGGCTCGGCGAGGGAGGCCGCGAGGCCCCGTCCCCCACGAACTCCGCGAGGCCCGAGGATCTGGCGGCAGCGGTAATCGGGCTGGTGGGGGAGAACGTCGCACTCGTCTGCAGCGGAATCGCCCAGGCGGCCGGAATTAGTCGACTCGTCTTCGGGGGCGCCACCCTGCATGAAAACCCCGCCCTAGCGAGCATCCTCACCGGGGTCACCGGGCTTATGGGCAACCAACCCATCCTGCTCGAAAGTGGGAGTTTCGCCGGCGCCGTGGGCGCCCTGGACACGGCCGCGGAGGCCTGAACTAGTCGACCGCGGGCGAACCCGGCTCTGAGCGGCTCTCCCCTTCCGGACGACTGATATTGCGAACCGCTCGCTGGGTGCGTGCGATCGCGGCGCGCTGAACGCGAAGTTCCTCGTTCTGCGCGGCCATCTGGCGCTCGATTCCCTCACGGGAATCGATTGCTTCTTCGAGACGAACCTCCAGGCTGGCGACCTTCTCCTCGAGCCCACGAACCAGCGAAATCGCTTCTTCGGCGGCTTCCCGGCCGGCCTGGTAGGGATCGACCCCGGCCGGCTCCACCGAAGCGTGGCTCGCTGGGCTCTCTTGGGGTTCCGTGGCAGCCGCTTCTTTGTGCGCCTCGTTCATTTCCCCAAAAAGAGCGAGCTCGGCATCGTCGTCCTCAGCAGCGAGGGCAATCTCATTGGCCAGGCCCGAGGAGCCATCCGGGAGAGCGGCCGAGGAATCGTCCGGGGAGACGGTCTGGGAATCAACGGGCGGAGAGCCAAGGGGCGGAGAGCCAAGGGAAGCGGAGTCATGGGACGGGGAATCGGCGGAAGCCGCGGCGAGGGCGAGCGTCTCCTCCGTTGGAGACTCCATGCCCGCAAAGGGATTCGACTCATCGGAACCCACTTCGGGGTCAGCGGTCTCGCGCTTACTGCGCGAAGGCAGAGGAACGCGTCCCCGGCGTCGGCGCACTACGCCCCACGCCACCAGAACCGCCGCGAGGCCCACCAGAGCAAAAATCTGCTGGGCCTTAGACGTCGAGTCGTCTGCTTCGAGACTTTCGGGAGCGGATGCCGGCCAAGCCGACGCGGGTTTCGAAGAGAGCTTGGGCGGAGCCGAGACAGGCACCGCGGCGCCCGCGGCTGCGCCGCTCCGGGGCTGGCGCGAATCTGAATTCTTGGCCAGGGGAGCAGAGACGGGAGCCCCCTTGGGCGAAGCCTCCAGGGTGATCACGGGCTTAGAGGGCTTGGATCCGGCGGCAATGCGCTTGGCGGGCTTGGCGGCGGGAGCGCTCGCCTGCTTTTTTGGCGCGGGCGGCTTGGCCGCGGGTTTAGGGTTCGCCTTGGCTCTAGCCGGCTTGCCGGCCGCGGCCACCGACCGGGATACGGGTTGCGCCCTGGCAGCAACGGGTTTGGGAACAATCACATCCAACACGATGCGCGGCGGACTGGCGAGGATCATCTCCTTCAAGCTCAAGCCATCGCGAAGCAGCACCACACGGGCCTTGGAGCCCGTTGCCGTGGGTTCGAGCTTGATCGAGCCGATCAGCGACTTTGTCGGGTTCAAGTTACGAACGATGGAACCGGCCTCGAGGGTCACCACCAACTCGGAGGGGGTATTGCCGCGCTCTACCTTGTAACCGGCAGGCCGGTCGAGCTCAAAAACAACCCGAGTGTAGTCCGGGTGAACCCCGACCCTCAGATCCAAAACCTCGGCGGCCCAGACAGCCCCGAGCGGAGCCGTGGTGAGAAAGAGGACAAGCGCCCCCCGAAGAGCGGCCTGCAGCACTGCTTCGATGCTTCGCTTCGCCATGAAGATAGTGATCCCCTCTGGCCCTGTGGCCGATGGATTCGTTGGCATTCTGACCGGCTGGCCCGTTGGGCCTTCCATAGGGCATCTGGTCGAGGGGGCTCTCGAGGCGACTGCGCGCATCCGATCCCTCGAACCTTCAGCCCCGGTGGCCGTGACTTTACCGGGTGGAAATGCCCAGCGCCCCACTTGAGTGGATCTGAGCACAATCGGCTCGAGGATCCAAACCCGACTCGCGACCAGAATGGGGCAAAACCAATACGTTGCCAATGGGGCAAAATCATCCTGCAGCCTGGGGAAACCCCG
>CAWVXN010000243.1:0-5032 GCA_963933695.1 uncultured Myxococcales bacterium
ATCCCGACGCTCGCGATAAACCTCGACGTTCTCATCCACGCAATCCTGGGGTCCGCGCAGTGCCGTAATCGCAGCGATCTGAATCGCCTGGGGCATTCCGTAGTCGAGATAACTCTTGATGCGGCGCAGGGCGTGGATCATCTCAGGATTCCCACACGCGAAACCCACCCGCCACCCCGCCATGGAATGACTCTTGGATAAGGAAATGAACTCAATGGCGATGTCCTTGGCTCCGGGCACCTCGAGAATGCTGGGAGGCTTGCAGCCGTCGAAAGCCACCTCCGCGTAAGCGAAATCGTGGAGCACCATGAGGTTGTGCTCCCGGGCGAAATCCACCACTCGCTCGAAGAATGCCAGATCCACCACGTGGGTCGTCGGATTCGCCGGAAACGAGAGGATCAGCATCTTCGGCCGGGGCCAGGTCAGGGTCACCGCCTGTTCGAGATTGGTGAAGAATTCCTCGGTCCCGGTGAGGGGGACCGTACGCAGATCTCCACCGGCAATAATCACCGAGTACTGGTGAATCGGGTAGGCGGGATCGGGAACCAGAACCACGTCACCGGGACCAATGGTCATCAGGACGAAATGGCTAAGGCCCTCCTTG
Organism: uncultured Myxococcales bacterium; assembly: GCA_963933695.1. Classification (GTDB taxonomy): domain Bacteria; phylum Myxococcota_A; class UBA9160; order UBA9160; family UBA4427; genus JAZXM01. Next base: position 605 of record CAWVXN010000243.1, read on the forward strand.
GCGCCAATGACCGCAATCGCCTCGGTATCGGGATCCAATTTGACCCCGTGGCGGCGGTCGTACCACTCGGTGGCTGCGAGCCGAAGGTTCGGAATCCCCTGGGAAGACGAGTACCTGTGGTTGCGTGGATCCCTGGCCGCGTCGACGATTTTTTCCACGATATGGGGCGGAGTGGGGAGATCCGGGTTGCCCATTCCCAGGTCGATGATGTCCTCGCCGCTACGGCGAGCCTCCCGGGTCAGGTCGGTGACCTCCGACAAAATGTACGGCGGGAGTCGGTTGAGTTTATTGAAATCGTGGCGCGGTCGAATATCAGTCATCGGCCGGATGGCTCCATCTCAGTCATTTCGTCCCGACCCTAGTTCCGGGGTTGGGCATCTTCGCCCTTTGCTCGCCGACCCGCCACAAAGAAGAAGTAGAAGGGCAGGCCCGCCACCAACAGCCCCACACTGATCAAGCACTCCTTCGGGTTGCCGACCAGCATCGCCACCGCAATGGCAAAATTGGCCACCAGATAGAGCCCGGGCACCCACGGATACCCCCAGGCCCGATACGGACGCGGCCGATCGGGCTGCTTGGCGCGCAACCGATAGAGCGCCAGCACGTCGGCCATCGTGGCAAGCACGATGGCGAAAACTGTGAACTCCAGGACAGCGGGAAAGCTGCGAAGCACCAACAGCAATACCACGGCGGCCAGGCCCTGGATCACAATCGCTGTCGAAGGCGTTCCGAAAACCGAGTGCACCCGATCCCCGCCACCCGGAAAGAGGCCGTCCAGGCTCATCGCGTAGGCGATTCGCGGGCCCACGAGCACCGTGGCGTTCAGAGTCCCCAGCACTGAAATCAGCACAAAAATGCCCACCCAGTTCCCAGCCCACTCACCGAAAAGCGCAAGCCCCGCCGCAGTGCCGGTATCCGCGGCGCCCATCAGGGATTCCATGGGCAACGCGTACAGATAGACGGCATTGACCGCGAGATAGATCCCGGCGCAGATCCCCAAGCCCAGAAAGAGCGAGCGGGGCACATTGCGACTCGGCGAGCGAATCTCGCTGGCCACGTAGACCGACGCGTTCCAGCCCAGGTAGGTGAACAGAATCGGTGAGAGCGCTTGGCCGAAGTTCAAAGCCGTAATGGCCCCAGGTTCCGCAACCACCCAGAGCCGGGCGGTGTCGCCGGCCCCGGTAAACGGCCCCAGGGCAACGAAGGCCACCAGGGCCAGAATTTTGAGGGCCGAGGTGACGTTGTTAGCCCGGGCCGCCCAGCGCACGCTCACGTAGTTGACCGCCGAGGTCGCCACGGTCACGCCAAGGGCGCAGCCCAGGATGGCTCCATTGCCCCAACCCAGGCGTTCGCCGAGCCCCTCGGCCAGAGCCGACGCCAGGGCCGCCACGGTCCCGGCGTAAATTGCGAAGAAGCTGAGCCAGCCCACCAGAAAGCCCGCCACAGGATGAAAGGCTTCCCGGAGATAGACATAGTCACCGCCGGCCCGGGGAAACATGGCCCCCAACTCCGCATTCGCCAGAGCGCCGGCCAGGGAGAGGATCGCCCCGGTCGTCCAGGCGGCCATGATCCAGCCCGGCGCCGGCAGCAACTCGGCGACCTGGCCCGGGGTAAAAAAAATGCCAGCGCCGATCACCGATGCCACCACGAGCATGGATGCATCCAGCAGCGAAAGTTCGCGCACGAGATGGTCGCGGGGATGGGCAGAGCCGGGGTTCTCCGTCACGACCGCGAGCATAGCGGCCGCACTTCCAAGAATTGAGTCCCACCCCACTCGATGCCCATTCGGCCAACCCCTGAGTTATGCATTCCAGGCAATGGAATCCGCAGATTTCCTCCTCGGCGATCTCGACTCGCTGCAAATCGGAATTCTGTCCATCGCGGCGCTCCTGACATCCACCCTCTCGGCCATCGTGGGCATGGGGGGCGGCATTACCCTCCTGGCCGTGATGCTCCTCTTCCTCGACCCCCTGGTGGCTATCCCCCTCCACGCGACGATCCAGTTGGTCTCCAATGGAACCCGCGCCGTGGCCCAACGCCGCCATGTTGACTGGGGAATCCTCTGGCGCTACTCGCTCCCCCTGGTGCCCCTGGGCTGGCTCAGCCTGCAACTTGCCCAGGGAATTCCCCCCGACGTGGCCCGCGCCCTTATCGGACTTTTTGTCCTGATTTCCACTTGGCGCCCGGCCTGGTTCCTGCTCGGTACGAGTCCGGGGGAGACCAATCCCAATCTTCGCTTCCTGACCCTCGGAGGGGTGGTGGGCGTGCTTAACGTCACCTTCGGGGCCACGGGTCCCCTGATCGCCCCATTCTTCCTGAACCTGGGCCTGACGCGATTTGCGATCATCGGCACCAAGGCCGCCTGCCAGCTGACTTCCCACGCGGTCAAGATCGGCGTCTTCGGCCTGGCCGGATTTGCCTTCGGCCAGTGGGCGGGTCTTCTGGGGCTTTTATGCCTCTGTGTTGTCGCGGGCACCGCCCTCGGCACCCGAATTCTCTCGGCCGTGAGCGAGACGACCTTTGTGAAGCTCTACAGACTCATTTTGAGCGCGGTGGCGCTCTACCTCGTGGTTTGGCACGGTTGGCTGACTCTCTGAACGATCTCGGACGTCCCGGAGGGGGCTCGAATCGCAACTGGCCGAAAAAACAAGCCAAGTTGGTTGCCGGGATACCTCCGAGTCGCTAAATCACATCCGCGACAAAGTCTCCGCCGTCTTCGCCTCGCGTGGCCCCCGACAAAGGGCCTGGGCCAGACGGGTTTCTCTGACGGGAAAAAACTACACGGGACCCTCCGGACCACCCCCTCATCGCAGCAAGGCCGAGGCCCGGAACAGACCCCGCCGGCGAGTCAGTGGCCAAGAGCTCGCGGAGAGGGCTGGGAGCCGGGGAATTTTCTACAGGTTCGAAAGCAGACGCTGAAGAGCCTGGGCAACGGAACGGATCAACCGAATCGATCCGAAGACACGTACACGCACACACAGAGGATGAAATTGATGAACGAACTACTGGACAACCTCACGCTGGCGCCCCTCGGGGCGGGAGTCCTTGGCCTCGTCCTTGCGGCTTTCTTTTACTTCCGGGTCAAATCCCTCCCGGAGGGCACAGAGACCATGAACCTGATCGCGAGATACATCCGCGAAGGGTCAATGGCATTCCTGACCCGGGAGTACAAAGTACTCGCGGTCTACACCGTGGCCGTGTTCGGCCTGCTCTACTTCGCCTTCCGCTCCGAGGGAACCGGAGTTCTTGCCGGGCTCTGCTTCGTGCTGGGAGCGTTCCTGTCCCTCGGATCGGGTTTCGTGGGCATGAAAGCCGCTACTTACGCCAACGTACGCACCAGCCAGGCGGCCCGAGAGGGCTCCAAGCCCAACGCACTCCTCACTGCGCTGGACGGCGGAGCGGTCATGGGCCTGTGCGTCGCGGCCACCGCGCTCCTCGGGCTCGGCGGCCTCTACTACTTCTTCCGACCCGATCCCCACCTCGGAACTGTTCTTCACAGCTTCGCGGTGGGCGCCTCCTCCATCGCGCTCTTCGCGCGGATCGGCGGCGGCATTTACACCAAGGCCGCCGACGTGGGCTCGGATATCGCGGGCAAGTTGGTCGAGGGCATCCCCGAGGATGACCCGCGCAACCCGGGCGGGATCGCGGACAATGTGGGCGACAACGTGGGCGACGTCGCCGGCATGGGGGCGGACATCTACGAGTCCCTGGTGGCCGCCATCGTCGCCGCCATGGCGATTGCTTTGACGGCGCGGACCGAATACATCGAGACGCTCTTCACCAACGGCCTGACCGGCAACGACGCCACCATGCTCGCCGTCACCCTACCCGTCTTCATCTCCGGACTGGGTCTTCTGGTCAGTATCGTTTGTATCTTCATCGCGCGGGCCATGCGCCAAAACAGCCCGGCCATGGTGCTCAGAGCCGCACTCGTTGTTCCTTCCCTGATCATTTGCGTCGTGGCCTACATCGTCATGCCGATGCTGGGCGTTAGCCAATCCGTTACATACGCGTTGGCCGCCGGCGCCATCGGGGGGGCCATGATCGGCCTCATCACCGAGTACTACACGGCCTGGGCCCCCATCGAAAAAATCGCTGAGTCTTCCAAGACCGGCGCCGGGACCGGAATCATCAGCGGCCTTGCCGTCGGCATGGAGAGCACCGTGGTTTCGCTCCTCATCGTGGCGAGCGTGGGCTTCGTCGCCAACGCGGTCATGCCCGAAGGTATGGGACTCTACGGAATCGCCATGAGCGCCGTGGGAATGCTCGCGGGCACCGCCATCGTGATGACAGTGGACGCCTACGGACCCATCGCAGACAACGCCGGAGGCATCAGCGAAATGAGTGCCCTCGGCCCCGAGGTGCGGGCGATCACCGACGAGCTCGACGCCGTGGGAAACACCACCGCCGCCATCGGCAAGGGCTTTG
>CAWVXN010000244.1:0-5031 GCA_963933695.1 uncultured Myxococcales bacterium
GCTTCCACTTTTAAGGAAGAGCTTTAAAGAAGAATCTTTAAAGAAGAACTTTGAAGGAAAAACTTCGAAGAAAGAACTTCGAAAAAAGAACATCGAAGGAACAAATTCGAAGAAAGAACATCGAAAAAAGAACATCGACAATCGTACTTCGAAAAAAGAACCTTGAAGGAAGAACTCATGAGTGAATCCGGTTCAGCGTCCAGACGTCAGTTGCGCGATGAGGTACGCGATGAGGTCCTGGCCCGGGAACTTCAGCGAAGAATCGAAGTTTTCGACGAGATTGATGACGATGAGTTCGGGCGGTTTACCGCGGTGGACTGGACGATTTGCACTGTGTTCTTTTTTGTTCTTCCGATCCTAATTGCTTGGTGGGCTTTATAAGAATTTTCCGAAAGAGGAGCCCTAATGAGCAGGGAAATAGAATCTTCGCCGAACGCGATCCATGCAGAGATCATCCAGGAGGAGACTCTGTATGGGCGCCTTCCCCTGCTGCCCGAGGAGAGGGAATACGGGGTTCTCGGTGCTAACGCGACGTGTTTCGCCTACGCGATAGCCACCTGGTGTTTTCTTGAGGGCGGCTATATGGCGGATTATCTTGGTGCCGTCGAGGGGATGATTTGCCTGATCACCGGGAGTCTCATTGGACTCTTTCTCGTGACGATGGCGCCCGCGCTGGCTGGCCAGCGCTATGGCCTCGAGGCCATCGACTACACGAAGTCTGCTTTCGGCCAGAAGGGTTCGAAGGTCCTGCTTGTCTTCTATCTCATCAACCAATTGGGCTGGACTGGCCTTATCCTGGTGATGTTCGGGAATGGCATTCGCAATTTGCTGCTGGCTTTTGGCGTCGAAGTCGGAACCTGGGTGGTGGGTGCCGGGGTTCTGCTGGGAATTTGGCTTTGCTATTTCCTGGTGACCCGGGGAATCCACCTGCTGAACGTTTCCAATGCCTACATCGGTCCGGGCTTGATGATCCTGGTGGTGGCGATGTTCGTCCTGTTGCTTCGGAGCCACGGTTGGGAAGAGATAGTGAATGCCGAACCCCTTGACCCCTTCGAGGAGCCCTGGCTCAATTACATGATTGGTATGGAAATGGGAATCGCCGGCGGGCTTTCCTGGTGGGGGGGAATCGGCTTCCTCGCCCGAAATACGCGAACCCGGAGGAGTGCGGTCTATCCCGAGATTCTCCAACTCGGGCTCGTGATGGCCCTTGTCTGCTGCGTAGCCCTCTTTTCGAGCCTGGTTGTTCGAAGCAGTGACCCCACCGAATGGATGATTCCCATCGGAGGTTTCGTCATGGGCGTTGCCGCACTGATCTTTGTCGCCATCGCGAATATCAGTTCATCCGCAATTTCGATCTTCGCCAGTGGCCTGGCACTCCGGCATATACGAGTTCTCAGTGCCAGACCTTGGTGGCACCTGACTCTCTGGTCCCTAGTACCCTGCCTCCCCTTTGTTTTCTGGCCCACAGAGCTCTACGACATGGGGAGTAATTTCCTGGCCTACAACGGCACCCTTTTCGCGCCGGTTGTCGGTTTGCTATTCGTCGATTTTGTCTTTGTTCGTCGTCAACGGCTCAACCTGGCCGCGATCTTTGATGATGACCCGTCTGCTGAGTACTACTACACGCGAGGCTTCCATTGGCCAGCGCTGATCTGCCTTGTCTTGGGGCAGGGCGTCTACTTCGCGCTGCTTGATCCATTGACCTACGAAGCCAGCGACGCCTTCTTCTATCTGACTGCTTCCCTACCCGCCGCCGTGTGTCCGGCAATAGTGTACCTAGCCTGGATGAAGATTTTCCCGCCAACGAAGGTCAAAGGAATCGCCAGTGGTAGCGGTAGCGCCAGCGGGGCAAGCTCCGGAGCGCGAAGAGTCGTCCAGCCCAATTTATAAGCACCTGTCTATGACCGCTTGTCTATAAGCCCTTGTCTATAAGCCCTTGTAGATAAGCCCTTATAGATAAGCCCTTGTAGATGGCGCTTATAGATAACCGCTTGGGATCAGGTGATGGCGGGGGAATCGTTCAGTCTTCTTTGGACTCTTCGGCATCCCGGCTTCCCTGGATGATGCCTTTCGCATCGCGCAGGAAGAGAACGAAAATCCAAATGGCGCTCCCGGCCAACAGGATCGAACTGAAATAGGTGAAGAAATCCCAGCCGTTCATGGGGCCACCTCTACTGTGTCGGCAGTGGGCGCCATCGGAGTGCCGAAGGCATTGCCGACCAAGAACCCCACGAAGCTAATGGGGAGGCTGAAGAAGAGCGCGTATTCCTGCCACAGCGCGTAGGGGTTTCCGCCAATTTCCACGGCCCAGATGTAGGTGCCCCAGGTGTCGTCGTAGCTGCCCAGCTGGGCGATGCCAAAGTAGTAGATGATGACGCTCACCATGCCGAAGAGGAAACTCGACACACCGGCTGCGGGGGTTTTTCTTCCTTTCCAGAAGAGACTCATTAATAAGGGAACGAGAACGGTTGAGGTCAAGAGGCTCGCGTTGAAGACCCAGAGCGACATCAGCCGATCGAATGAGAAGGCCAACATGAAGCCCAGGACCCACGAGATGCCGATTCCGATTTTGGTTGCACGCACCAGTTCCTGGTCACTGGCATTGGGTTTGAGCAGTGGTCGGTAGAGGTCATACGAGAAGTTCCCTCCGGCGACCAGGCAATATGAGTCGATGGTGGACATGGAGGTGGCCAACACCCCCGCCAAGAAAAATCCGACCATGCCTACGGGAAGCGCCATCACCACGGCGACCAGCAGAGCATCGTTGGAGTGAAGCCCAGCGGGCAGGGTGCCGAGTTCTACGCCTGTTCGCGCCAGCATTCCCGCAGCCGTGACCAACCAATCGTAGGCACCCCACACCACCAGGGCGATGAGCATGGCGTTGCGGACCTGGGTAAAGCTCTTCGCGGCAAAAATGCGTTGATAGAAGGCGGGGTCGACCAGAATGCTGATTCCGGTGGCCGCGTAGGCGACCATCAGCCAGAAGGGGATGCCACCCAGGATGTCAAAATGGGTTGCCGGAACATTGGCCGCGACGGTCTCGAAGCCCCCGACCTGGGACATGAGAAGGGGAACGGCGACGGCTAGGGTGATGCACATGAATACGAACTGAATCGTATCCGTGATAGCCACGGCCCAAAGCCCGCCCCAGAGGGTGTAGAGGAGCGCGACACTCCCAAGAAGCAACGCTCCGACCTGGGCATCGATGCCGAGCATCACGTGGGAGAGGCGGCCCAGGGCGAATAGGCTCAGGGCAGGAATGGAGAAAAGAATCGAGGAGACGGCTCCCAGATAGCCCGCAGAGGCTCCATAGGAGCGCGAGAGAATGTCTGGAAGGGATTTAAAACGGGCCTGCTTCAGCTTTCGGCTGAGCCCATATGCAGCGAAAACGTAGAAGCCCAGGGACATCTCTGAATAGCCGAAGAATGCCACGACCCCATCGTTGAAACCCACCTCGGAGGTTCCGAAGAGGACATCCAGGCCGTAGTAGGTCGAGGCCAGGGTGCACACGAGGATCGGGGTGGTCATCGACCGCCCGGCAAGCAGGTATTCCTCGAGATTCGGCGATTTCTTGAAGACGTAGTACCCGATTCCCAACATCACGCAGACGTACACGGCGACAATCGTTAGGTCGATGGGAGAAATCGTCATCTGTGTCGGGGCACTCCGATGCAAGAGATTCTCTTCGGCCAACCCTGCACCCGCCTGGTCGGATTCGCCGTGCGAGTACGGTAGCCTGTGGTCGTTCAATGGTCAGGGGTAAACTCCGGACCTCAGGAGCCTCGAATGGACCCGCAAAGAAGAGCACTTCGCGATACCCAGCCCTCGTGCTATTGGCTCGACCAGGATGAAAGGCCTCCGGCTTGTGCTGGGTTGGATGATGAGGATGAAGCCGACTTAGTCATCGTCGGGGGAGGCTTTACGGGTCTCTGGGCTGCGCTCCAGGCCAAGGAAGCCGATCCGGATCGGGAAGTTGTTCTGATCGAGGCCAGCCGGGTAGCGGAAGGTGCCTCCGGCCGAAATGGTGGCTTTGCCGATCCTTCGCTCACCCATGGCGTCGTCAACGGATTGGCCCATTTCCCGAATGAGATTGAGACCCTGGTGACCCTCGGCCGGGAGAACTATCGCGGCTTCCTGGGCTCCATAGAGCGGTACTCCATTGACGCGAGAATCGAACAAACCGGATTCCTCGATGTGGCGACCGCCGAATACCAGGTTGAGTCCCTGAGCGAAGACGTGTCGGTGCTCAATCGCTTCGGCGGGGAAGCCCGCCTTCTCGATGGCAATGAGGTGAGGGCCGAGGTGGATTCACCGACCTACCTGGGGGGCGTGTATTCCCCGCACGGGTCTATCGTGGATCCGGCCCGGTTGGCATGGGGCCTTCTGAGGACGGTTCGCGAGTTGGGGGTGCGCGTCTACGAGCAGACACCCATGCAGGGGCTTTCCCGCCATGGCGCGGGGATGGAGGTTCGCACCGAAGCGGGGCGGGTACGCGCACGCAAGTGTTTGCTGGCGACCAACGCGTTCAAGACTCCGGTCCGAAGTATGCAAAGAGCAACGGTTCCGATCTGGGACTACGTGCTCATGACCGAACCCCTCAGCGGCGATCAACTCGCCTCCCTTGGCTGGCAGAATCGTCAGGGGCTCGGCGATCAATCCAACCAGTTTCACTACTACAGGCTGACCGCCGACAATCGAATTCTCTGGGGCGGCTACGATGCCATTTATCATTTCGGCGGACGCATCGAGGCCAGTCATGAGCAGCGCCCGGAGAGCTTTGAAGGCCTCGCCCAACGATTTTTCAAGACCTTCCCCCAACTCGAGGGTTTGGGGTTCAGTCATAGTTGGGGCGGGCCCATTGCGAGTACCACCCGCTTTTGCATGGATGCAGGGACTTCCCACGGTGGCCGAGTTTCCTGGGCGGCGGGCTATACGGGGCTGGGCGTTGTGGCGAGCCGGTTCGGCGGCCGGGTGGCTCTGGGTCTGTTGGATTGCCCTGAACTTCCCGAACTGCAGCTTGACCTCGTGCAA
>CAWVXN010000245.1:0-5013 GCA_963933695.1 uncultured Myxococcales bacterium
ACGAGAACCCCCGCGCCCTCCCCCACCACGAAACCGTCCCGGCCCCGGTCGAAGGGGCGACTCGCCCGCTCGGGCTCTTCGTTCCGAGTGCTCAGCGCCTTCATGGAGGCGAAGCCGGCCACGGTGACGCCGAGGATAGGCGCTTCTGCGCCGCCCACGATCATCGCGTCGGCCTGCCCCCGTTTGATCAACTCGACACCTTCGCCGATGGCATGCGCCCCGGAAGCGCAGGCCGTGACGTGACAAACGTTGGGCCCCCGCGCCCCGTGATGCACCGAAATCATTCCGCTGGACATATTCGCGATGCCCATAGGAATCGTAAACGGCGAGACTCGACGCGGGCCCTTCTCGCGCAGGATCGCATCGTTCTCCAGGATGGTGCCCAGGCCTCCGATACCCGAACCGATCGCCACACCCACCCGATCCCGATTGCCGTCATCGATCTCGAGACCCGAACTTTTCAGAGCTTCGGCGGTGGCTTCCAAGGCAAAGAGTACGCAGCGGTTGGTCCTCCGCAGGTCCCGGGCCCTCAGCACCTTGGGGGCGAGTGCGGGGCCGTACTCAGCCGCTATCCGAGAGGGAAAGCCCAGGGGATCGAAGTGGGTGATCTGCCCAGCCCCCGAGCGACCGGCGAACGCCGCCGCCAGGGTCGTGGAGTAGTTTCCTCCCAATGGCGTCACGCAACCAATCCCAGTGACGACCACGCGCTTCGTCTGGGCCGATACCCCCGCCATGGATCAGCTCTCCAGGCGTGCTTTCAGGTAGCTGACCGCATCGCCAATGGTCTGCATCTTTTCGGCGTCGTCATCGGGAATTTCGATATCGAAGGACTCTTCCATCGACATGACCAACTCAACTATATCCAGCGAGTCGGCGCCCAGATCATCGACGAACGAAGCAGTCGTCACCACCTCTTCCCGTGACACGCCGAGTTGCTCGACGATCAAATCGGTCACGCGATTTTCTAGGGACATGGACGAAATCCTCCAATCGAAAAGACTGAATCGCGGAACCGATCAGACGGCGCCGCGATCCTCAAGAAAAAACAATAGCACTGTCGGGAAATAGCACTGTTCAAAAAGAGCACTCGTCAAAAGAGCACTGTCCAAGAGCGGACAACTTCCTTCACGCCTCAGCAATAAACTCTCGAACCCTGTCGAGATCCGCCGCATGGGACAGGCTCTCACGCTGACTACGACGGTCGATCCGAGCGAGCAGGCCGTTGAGTACTCGGCCCGCACCGACTTCAAGAAAATGGGTTACGCCTTTCCCCTTAAGGCATTCAATCATCTCGGTAAAACGGACTGACTCTGTCACCTGACTCACCAGGAGACCGGGGATCCGATGGGGGTCGCTATTCGGAGTGGCATCAACATTGGTCACCACCGGGGGAGAGGGAGCCTGGAAGGTCACTCCGTCCATGGCGCCGCGCAATTTCTCCGCCGCCGGAGCCATCAGCGCGCAGTGGAAAGGGGCCGAAACCGCTAACTCGACTACTTTTTTCGCCCCCATTTCCCGGGCGCGGTCCCGAGCAACAGCGACGGCTTTGCGGGTTCCCGCGATCACCGTCTGCTGAGGAGAATTGTAGTTCGCGGGCGAGACGATTTCGCCCGTGGCTGCCGCCACCTCGCAGCAGAGATCGGCAACCGCCTCGGCGCTACAACCGAGCACCGCCGCCATGGCCCCGCTGCCCTCGGCCACAGCCTCCTGCATGAATCGCCCTCGCGCGTTGACCACACGGACAGCATCTTCAAATGCCATGGCCCCGGATGCCACCAGCGCGGAATACTCGCCCAGGCTATGACCCGCCACGAAGGCGGGCTTCACGGAACCACTGGCTTCCAATGCCCGCAACAACGCGATGCTCGTGGTAAGCAATGCGGGTTGCTGGATTTCGGTTCGCCGCAGATCTTCCTCGGGCCCTTCGAAGCAGTACTTCGAAACATCGAAACCCAGGGCCCGATCGGCGGCGACGAATACCTCCCGCGCCGCCGGCGAACTCTCGAAGACATCCCGGCCCATGCCCACTTCCTGTGAGCCCTGACCCGGAAAAAGAAGCGCCAGCACCTAACTCAGTCCTGATCCGTCTCGATGATCGTGCGCCCCTTGTAGCTGCCACACGATCCACAAATTCTATGCGGAACCTTGGGGGCTCCGCATTGTGGACAGGTACTCCTCGGAGGCGTTACCAAGCCGTCGTGGCTACGACGCTTATCTCTCCGAGACTTGGATGTTTTTTGTTTGGGGACAGCCATTTCAAGAACTCCCTTCCGTCTTCTCCTTCAACGCGGCGAGCGCGGCGAAGGGCGAAGAAGGCTTCATGTCGTCACAGTTACAGTTATTTTCAGTTCGGTTACTTCCGCATACCGGACAAAGCCCTGGGCATTCGTCGCGGCAAAGCGGCTGCATTGGTATTTCAAGCGAGATAATCTCTACAAAAAAAGCATCCAACTCGATTTCCGGACCCCGATACCAACCGGTTTCCAGGTCTTTTCCCAGACACATCCCGCTACGCTCCAAATCTTGCAAGCCCTCCGGATCGGGGGGCGTCTCCCCATCGCCCAGGGGCGCAAGGACCAAGCGGAACGAATCTCGGAGGGCGTGACGATAGCGTCTGGTACAGCGACCGCATTCGGCGTCGAGCATTCCGCGGAATTCTCCCTCGAGATGAACGCTTTCCCCCGCTGTCCGCGCGCGGATCTCGATCGCCGGTTCCTCCGCCAGGCGCGCGCCGGAATCCTCGATATCGGCAAAGCGCTCGCTCCACCATCCTCGGTCAATGACAAAGCGGAAGGCGTCGGGTGACTTTTTTAGGTGCTCTACGGGCAGTTTCACGGCATCGAGTCCGGGCGAATCGGGTTGACTTTCGTTTCAAATCCAAGGGCTTGAGACCAATCTCAAAACCCGGCGGCCAACCGAATAGCAGACACCCCCCAAAGCTGCCAAGAGGCTGCGTTATGCTGCGCCGCCCATGTCAACAATCCGAACTCGATTCGCACCAAGCCCCACGGGGTTTCTGCATCTCGGGAGCGCCCGAACCGCGCTCTACAACTGGGCCTATGCCCGGCGCCACGGGGGCTGCTTCGTGCTCCGCATCGAGGACACCGACCTCGAACGCTCCACCCGCGAGTCCGAAGAAACGGTGCTCGAGGGCCTGAAGTGGCTGGGACTGGACTGGGATGAGGGACCCTTTCGACAAACCGAGCGGCGCGAGACCCACGAGCAGGCGATTGCCGGACTGCTGGCCCAGGACAGGGCGTACCGCTGCCAGTGCTCGCGCGAGGATCTCGAAGCGCGCAAAGAAGCCGACCTGGCCCGGGGCGGGCCGGGGCTCTACGACGGACGCTGCCGGGATCTCGGCCTGGGGTCCGATTGCGGCACCCATGTGGTTCGCTTGCGGGTTCCCCGGGAGGGAATGCTCGGATGGGACGACGCGGTCTTTGGCCCCAGCGGTCAGGACGCCCAGCAACTGGGCGACGCGATCATCCAGCGCGGAGACGGAACTCCCCTGTACACCCTCGCCGTAGTGGTCGACGATATCGAAATGGGGATCACCCACGTGATTCGAGGAGCCGATCACCACCCGAACACATCGCTCCAGATTGCCCTCTACCAGGCTTTGGATGCTCCCCTGCCCATCTTTGCCCACCTCCCCCTGATCGTGGGCGAATCGGGCAAAAAACTTTCCAAGCGCCGGGACAACGTCTCGATCCAGGATTTCCGGGACGAAGGGCATCTGCCCGAAGCCCTGGCCAATTGGCTCGTGCGCCTGGGCTGGTCCCACGGCGACGACGAAATTTTCTCCCTGGATGAAATTGCTCAGCTTTTCAGCCTCGAGAGCGTGGGGCGATCCCCCGCCCGGGCCGAGCCCGCGAAACTCGCCTGGTTGGACCAGCACTACATCAAGCAACTCCCCGGCGACGACCTCTTTGCCCGGGTCCGGCCCTACTTGGAACGCGTCAAGGGCGGTCCAGTCGAGGACGACGAGAGCCTGGGAAAGCTTCTCGATCTACTTCGAGAACGCAGCCGAACCCTGGTCGAAATGGCAGAACTCGCTCACTGGAAGCTCTGCGACACCCTGGAATACGAAGAAAAAGCCGTTAAAAAGCACCTCCGACCCGCCGCCCTGCCCGCCCTGCTTGCCCTCGAGCAAGGCATGCGGGAATTGCCGGATTGGACCGTGGCCGGCCTGGAAAAAGTCTTTGAAGAAACCGCCGCAGCCCTGGGCGACGTCAAATTGGGCAAACTCGCCCAACCCGTGCGCGTCGCAGTAACCGGCGGTCCCAATTCGCCCGGGATCTTCGAGACCCTCGAAGTCCTTGGGCGCGAGCCCACCCTTGAGCGACTCAAGCATGCCGTGACCGTCGTCCAGGCCCGAGCAGAATCCGCCGGGAGCGATTGAGAGTCACCCCCGCGCGCACTAGTATCCGCCGGGTTCAGCGCGGCCGGTCCGCTCGTCGGATCCATCCGCAACGAACGCGCGCGCTTTGTTCCCCGGTCGTCTAACGGCAGGACAGCGGACTCTGAATCCGCGAATCATGGTTCGAATCCATGCTGGGGAACCAGGCCGCAGCCCCGTCCTGGGATTTACGGCCCGCCGGTTGCCGCCATCGGCATCCGAAACCAGATCAGGTGGAGCGGAGCGAAGAGGGCAAGCAGCGCCCCCGCCGCAATGGCCGGACCAAAGCCGAACGGAGTCGACCAGTTCCGGCTCAACAAACCCCAGCCCACGCCGAGTCCGAGCCCGAGGAACGACGCCCCAAGCAGGGTATCGAGCACCCCCCACGGACCCACGAAAGCACCCACCATGGCCAGGAGTTTGACATCCCCCAGACCCAACCCCGGGAACCAGAGCCAGTAATCGGCCTGCCCGGGCCGGGGCATGTCCTCCCCGTCCCCGGGCCAGTGGGGAAACCGTCTGCCCAGGAGAGCGGAAACCCGCGCGTGGAAGAAGCCCACGGACCAGAGAAATCCCCCGCCAATGCCCGTGCCCAGGCAACTCTGCTCCAGAGC
>CAWVXN010000246.1:0-5013 GCA_963933695.1 uncultured Myxococcales bacterium
GCCCCTGCTTCGGCGTCTTCTGGATCTGCGCGGCGACTTGGCCGACTGGTCGGTGATGCTGCAACGCGAGGTGGCCGCTCGGATCGTTGCGCCGGTGGGTGGCCGGGATTACGGCTCCCTGGCAGTGCTTCACCACTTGACGGTGGACGCCCAAGTTCAGCAGGAACTGGCACCGGGCGCTTTTTTTCCAGCGCCCGAGGTTCATTCGAGTTTTCTGCGGCTGTGGCCCCGGCACACCACGCTGCTCGAACCCGGAGAACTCGCGCACGTGGAGCGGGTGGTGCGCGCGGCCTTCGGCCAGCGGCGTAAAACCGTGAGCAATTGTTTACGCGCGGGGGCGGCCGGGCTGGCCGGAGGGGATCGGGAGGCCATCGAGGCGGCTCTGCAGGCTGCGGGTATCGATCCCCAAGACCGCGCCGAGCGCGTAGACCCCGCTCGTTTGCTCGCTCTTGCCCGGGCCCTCGCCTGAGGATGCTTGCGCAAATGTGCCGGGGGGGGCACCGTCGCGCGCATGGATGAAGCACAGATCCTCGAACACTTGCTGGAACTCGCGGGCGAAGCCGGGATGAAAGTTCGCGCGGGGGGAAGCGGTAGGCTCGGCGACGACTTGCCGCCCGTGGCCAGCGGTGTCTGCCGAGTCCGGGGCGAGTTGTGGGTGGTTTTGGCCGAGGGGGACGGGCTGCTGATTCAAATCGATACCCTTGCCAACGCCCTGCGTACCCACGCGGCCCAGTTCATCCAGGACCGGCATCTGCCTCCGGCTGTCCGCACTTTTCTTGATCCCCTTGGGGATTAGCTTCGGTTTTGCTTGACGGCTGATTCACATCGGGTGAAACTGCCTGGGTCGAGGGGCACCGCAAGGCGCGGGCCCTATCGAGGAACCACCCAAACCAAAGAACTTGCCCGGGCACCTCTGGCCCGGAAGATTTGAGAGAGGCCTCTCCACCACTCCGAAAACGCTTGGATCTCGGGTGCCCTTGGGCACCGCCACTCCCTGGGCCATTGGCCCGGAGCCGTGGAAAGAGGGACCGGGACGGGGGTGAGGGGAGATCGGTAGGGCTCACATCCCGACCCACTTCCGCACGACGGCCGAAAGGGCGAAGCGCGGATCAAAGGCGAGTTGTTCAGCCCCCCCCGATCTTGCCCAAGCGCCCCCGGATTTTGCGGGAGGCGCTTTTTTGTTTTCCGATCGCTTGTGGGTGCAGTCACGCTTTGAGCCGATGCGAATGCGGGTGCCAAAGCATTTGAAAAATAGACGCCGGGCCCCCAGGTTGGAGGCACTCTGTCATGTCGACGGTTACCGCTTCAGCACGCCGAGAGCACCGAGTCACGGTGCGCTCCCTCGCCCAACGCAAACGCCAGGGCGAACCCTTCACCATGCTCACCGCGTACGACTTTACCTTCGCGCGCATTTTCGACGAGGCGGGTATAGACCTGCTGCTGGTGGGGGATTCCCTGGGAAACGTGGTCCAGGGCTGTGATACGACCCTGCCCGTGACCCTGGATGAGGTCATCTATCACACCCGTCTGGTGGCCCGGGGTGCCCAACGCTCCCTGGTCGTCGCCGACATGCCCTTTGGGAGCTATCAGGTGTGCCCCGAGGATGCTGTGCGTAGCGCGATCCGTTTCGTCAAGGAGGCGGGTGCCCACGCCGTGAAGCTCGAAGGTGGATTGCTGGTCGCCGAGACCATCGAGCGCATCGTGCGCGCCCAGGTGCCCGTGATGGGGCACATTGGCCTGACTCCCCAATCCGTCAACGCGATGGGGGGGTACCGGGTTCAGGGCCGGAGTGAATCGGGTCGAGCGCGGGTTCTGGAAGACGCCCGAGCGGTTCAAGAGGCTGGCGCCTTTGCGGTTGTGCTCGAGGGGATTCCGGCGGATCTGGGTCGGGAGATTAGCCAGACCCTTGATATTCCTACGATTGGGATCGGTGCCGGGCCCGACTGCGACGGCCAGGTCCTGGTGATGCACGACTTGCTCGGGCTGGGGGATTCGTCGCCGAGTTTCGCCAAGCAATACGCTCCCCTGGGCGCATTGGCCGGGGAAGCGGCGCGGGCTTTCGCCGAGGAAGTGCTGAACCGAAAATTCCCCGACTCCATGCACTCGTACCGTTAGCGGCGGTGTGCGTTTTCTTCGATTGAAGCGGGATTGAAACCCGATTGATGTCCGATTGATGTCCGACTGATGCCCGACCTTCCTATAGTCACCCGTGTGCGCGAACTCCAGGCCCGTGCGGACCGCGAGCGGGCGGCGGGCCGCCGGATCGCGCTTGTGCCCACCATGGGGGCGCTGCATGCGGGTCATTTGTCCCTGGTGGCCGAGGCGCGCAAGCACGCCGATTGCGTATGGATGTCGATCTTTGTCAATCCCACGCAATTCAACGACCCCAAGGACTTCGAGGGGTATCCGGTGGATACCGCCCGGGATCTGGCGCTGGCAGCGGAGCAGGGGGTGGACGTTGTTTTTTGTCCCACCGCCGAGGAACTCTATCCCGAGGGTGCCCAGACCTGGGTGGACGTCGAAGGGCTGACCGATTGTCTGTGTGGGGCGAGTCGGCCCGGGCATTTTCGTGGGGTGACGACGGTGGTGGCCAAGTTGCTGCTGGCCGCGCGGCCCCATGTCGCGGTCTTTGGTCAAAAGGATTTTCAGCAGTGCGCGGTGATCCGTCGGATGGTGTCGGACCTGGGGTTCGGCGTGGAAATCGTGGCCGCCCCGACGGTTCGCGAGCCCGATGGGCTGGCGCTTTCGAGCCGCAACGTTCACCTGGGCCCGGAGGCGCGCCTGCAGGCCCTGGCCCTGGTGCGGGCCCTGGATGCCGCCGAAGCGGCGGTGGCCCGGGGCGAGACCGACCGTGCCGGCTTGCTTGCGAAAGTGCGCGCCGAAATTGGTTCCGCCCCCTTGGCGACCCTGGACTACGCCGAGCTTTGCGACCCCGACACCCTGGAGTCCGCTCCTCCTCAGCTCGCGGGTGCGAGCCTGCTCGCCCTGGCGGTGGAGTTTTCGCCGGATGCACCGGGGCGGGGAGCGAGGGTTCGCCTGATCGACAACCGTGTGCTCGTCCCAAGGCCCCCCGCCACGTAGCCCCAGGCGCTAGGCTTGCCCGTCATGGCTGAGGACGGCATCAAAAATATTGCGCGCAATCGCCGGGCGCGGCACGAGTACGAGGTGATCGACACCTTCGAGGCGGGCATCGCCTTGATGGGTCCGGAGGTCAAGAGCCTGCGGGCGGGGCGCGCCAACCTGGGCGACGCCTATGGGGTCGTTCGCGGAGGGGAGTGCTGGCTGGAAAAACTCCATATCAGCCCCTACGAGCCGGCTACCCGAGATAACGCCGATCCCCAGCGCTCGCGTCGCCTGTTGCTGCACGGCCGGGAGATTCGCAAAATCCGAAGCCGGGTGGTGGAGAAGGGCCTCACCGTCGTGCCCCTGAGCCTCTATTTCAAGCACGGCCTGGCCAAGGTGGAACTCGCCCTGGTGCGAGGCAAGCGAGTGCGAGACAAGCGCGAGGATCTAAAGCTCCGGGACGCCCAACGCGAGACCGCCCGAGCTATGCGCAATCGCGGCCAGAACGAGGATTGAGGACGGCCCGGATGGGGGGCCCCGTTGTTTTTTCGCGCCCCGGGTCGGAATTCTGTGACCCGATTGAAGGCGGGGGGCGTTACGCGAGCCTGGGGGGTGCCCTGGGAGCATCTGGGGCGGGACGAAATCGACGGTTGGGCCTATTGTTCGGCCGATACTTGCCGATATAGAGAACGATGCCCCTGACTCGCTTGATACACGAGCAACTCGCGGCCAATCATCGGATTGCCGTGGCGATCGTCGAAGTCCTCGCCGAATCGGGGGAGGACACCCTACGCGCTCGCGCGATTCGGGCCTTGGGAGATGAGGCTCCAGCGATTCATCAGGTGGGACGTTGGATCGCCCCCAAGCGTTTGGTGGCCATGTTCGAAGCTGCGGCCCTGAGCCGAAACCGGGCGCGCCGAGTGGGCCAGAAATTGATGGGCCCGGGCGGCGTGGGTTTGGCGCTTTGCTATGGCGGGCTGGCGACACCCGAGAAAGCCTACCGGAGGGTCGACGACCTGTTGGCCCGAGAGACCGGGGCGGGCCGCTATCGCGCCGATTCCATCGGGCACGGGTGCGCGAGAATTGCTTTTGATCCCGCCTCCCAGGGCCTGGATCCCCGGGATGCCTGGCCCGCTGAACTGGGCCCCGCGGTGTGTGGCATGCGCGAGGGAATGCTCGAAACCGTGCCGATGCTTTTTGGCCTCCTGCCTAGCACAGTGCGCGAAACCCAATGCGCCTTTGATGGAGCGCTGCATTGCGAGTTCGAGGTGCGTTGGACCCACATGCCCCGGCAAGGCATGGCTGGAGGTCTGGGGTTCGGCGCGATAGTCGGTGGCCTGGCTGCATGGGCCGCGGGTTGGCCATTGTGGGCACTGGCGCTCAGCGTTCTTTTTTTGGCGGTCCTGGGTGCTGGCGCGGGTCGAGCCGTTGACCTCGCCCGGCAACTCGAAGCCATTGGCGGCGCCCGGCGTGGGCAACTTGCACTGCTCGAGCAACTCGAGTCGGGCCTGGCCGAGCGCCTGGATGATATAGCCCGCTTTGGCGACCGGCCTTCCCAGGCCGGGGCGAGTCTGAGCCGGGGCGAGGGATTGGTGCCGGTTTCTCAAGCAGAGCGCTTGGGGGGAAGCGCCGGCGCCGTGATGGCGGGGGCCATGGGCCAAGCGTCTGCGGATCTTCAGCGCACGGCCCAGGAATTGAGTGCGGATTTAGCGGCCCTGAAGACTCGGGTAGCCGAAGGTCAAAGCGCGCCTGAGGTGTGGGACGAAGGATTGGACGGTTGCGTGCGGCTCAGCGGTCAGATCGATCAAGCCGCCGCTGTTTTGAACCGGGCACTGGGCGGCCGGGGCGAGAACCGGCCCCACGCGCCCAAGGCAATGGCCGAGCGCGCGCTGGCCCGTTTTCGAGCGGGCCAAGCCGGCGAATTTATTGTCGAGCAAGCCCTTGCAGACG
>CAWVXN010000247.1:0-4989 GCA_963933695.1 uncultured Myxococcales bacterium
CGGTCTCCGGCTGACGACAAATTTGGTGGGTTGTTCGGCCGCCGATGTGAAAATTGGGATGCGGGTGCGGGTTTGTTTCGAAGAACGCGAAGAAGGGATCTACATTCCCCTCTTCGAACCGGAGAACGACTGAAGGGCACGGTCTTGGCCAAGAACGCGAATAGAAAACTGGCCCGTCAGGCGGCGATCACCGGGATCGGCCAATCGGCTGTGGGCCGACGCTTGAATGTCGACCCGTTGGGGCTGACCGCGGATGCATGCCTCGAGGCCATCGCGGATGCCGGACTCTGCCGGGACGATATCGACGGCATTTCGACGTATCCCGGCGGAGGCATTCCCGGGGCACCGGGTTTCTCGGGAGCGGGTATCAGCGACGTTCAGGACATGTTGCGCCTGAAGGTCGACTGGTTCTGCGGGGGATCGGAACTGCCGGGGCAACTGGGCTCGGTAATCAATGCCTGCATGGCGGTGGCCACGGGGATGGCTCGCCATGTGCTTTGTTTTCGAACGGTCTGGGAGTCCACCGCCCAGGGAACGGGTCCACGTGGAGGGATCGGTACCGGCGGTGGCGGTCGTTTTAGAGCGGGGGGTTTCATGCAGTGGACTCTGCCCTACGGTGCGGCGTCGGCAGCGGTCTGGATCGCCATGATGGCCCGGCGTCATTTTCACGAATTTGGCACGACCCGGGAACAGATGGCACAAATCGCTTTGAATGCTCGCCGGAATGCGGGCCTCAACCCCAAGGCGATCTATCGCGAGCCCATGGCTCTGGATGATTACCTTGAGGCACGAATGATCTCGGATCCGTTTTGCCTGTACGACTGCGATGCCCCGGTGGACGGCAGTACCGCCCTGATTGTTTCTGCGGTTGATGCCGCTCGGGATTGTCGTAAGACGCCACTGCTGGTCGAGGCGGTGGGGAGCGCTTTGCGGGGCCGGCCATCGTGGGATCAATTCGATGACCTCACCACCATGGCCCTCCGCGATGCCTCCGCCATGCTCTGGGAGCGGACCGATTTGAAGCCCGCCGATGTCCAGGTGGCCGAGCTCTACGATGGCTTCAGTTTTATCGCCATGGCCTGGCTTGAGGCCCTGGGGTTTTGCGGCAAGGGCGAGTCGGGCCCGTTCATCGAGGGCGGGCACGCGATTGCTTTGGATGGAGAGATTCCGCTCAACACTCACGGCGGCCAGCTCTCGGCCGGTCGTCTCCATGGCTTCGGCTTTCTGCACGAAGCTGCGCTCCAACTCTGGGGAGAGGGCGAAAAAAGGCAGGTTCCCGGTGATCCCGAGATCGCCGTGGCGGCGGCTGGGGGTGGGCCCCTGGGCGGTTGTCTGCTCCTGCGCCGGGGAGATTGACCGGAGGGCGTGCCCGGTGAAGCTTATTGCCGGGGGGGGAGTGCGATGACCACGTCGCTGTCCTCGCGAAGCTGGTCGAGGTAGTTCCGCAGGGCGCGGTCGCCAGCTCGTCGGATGTACTCCCTACGAATCTGGGTCTCGATTTCTTCAAACGGGGGCGAGAACGCCTGCTTGATGTCGAGCAATCGGAGCAGGTGGACACCGGTGCCCGAAGGCACGGGGGGACTGAACTCCCCGACTTCGAGTTCGAGAACGGCCTCCATGGCCGTGGGGCCCACGTATTCGCGAAGCTTCATCGCGGGAAGAAGGGTGTCCGGCAGCGGAGAGATTTGGTCGTCTCCCAGGCGGACAGCCACTTGCGCGAAGGCTTCCCCGGCTTTTAACGCGGCGCTGGCCTCTTCCGCGCGCTGAAGTGCGCTGTCTCCTTCGTCGCCGTAAGGGATACGGAACAGGATTTGGTCCACGCGGTACCGGCCGGGCTGGACGAAGAACGCGGCTTCTTCACTGTAGAAGCGGCGGAGTTCTTTGGGGCTGGGCTCACGCTCCTCGGCACCCGAGACCACGGAATCGATCAAGCTTGCGGTCAGGTTGGCTCGGACACGGCGGTCTACTTCAGCCAGTCCGAGCCCCAGCGCGCGTTGGACCAGTAATTCCTCTTCGATCATCCGATTGAGAATGTGTTGGCGTACGTCATCATCGATGGGGTTGCGCGAGTCGCTGGCAAAGCCCGCAAGCAGCCGCTCGTAAGCATCACGGCGAAGGACCTCACCGTTGACCGTGGCCACCGCGTCCGGGGGGATGCCCGGGTTCGGTCCGCCCGACGGTCCAATTATTCCGTAGGTCGCCATGAAGAGGCCGGCCGCCGCGCCCAGGCCGAGGAGCCAGAGCGCACGGCGCTCGGCGCTGCTCGGGATAGGGGTTTGCTCGTCCTGGTTTGTATTTGCGTCCAACGCCATCCAATGCCATCCAATGCCCGGCCCGTTCGTAGTGGCAAAAGGCTCTCTGTCTGGCTGGCCGAGTCGGACTTTCCCGCTCAGGCCAGCGCGGGTTACTATAAGCCAGTTGATTCTGAAAGGAGAAAACCATGAGCTTGAACCTGGGAACAATCCTGAGCGCCAGCACCGAAGAGTCCCCTGACAATATTGCCCTGCGCATCGGAGATGTTTCCTTTACATACGCCGAGCTTCACCGCGCGGCCGCGGGAATCGCTGGGGGGCTGCGCAAGCGTGGCATTCAGCCCGGGGACAAAGTTTCGCTGCTAGTGCCCAATGTGCCCGAGTTCACCATGGCGTATTTTGGAATTCTCTATGCGGGAGCCACCGTGGTTCCCATCAATGTTCTGGCCGCCGCCCCCGAAGTCGCATACTTCCTCAAGGATTCCGAGTCGCGCTTGTTGATCGCCCATCCGCTTTTTGAAGCGCCCGGCCGTGCCGGCGCCGAAGAAATGGAAGTGCCCGTAGTGATGGCCGGCGGCGAGGGTCCGGATTCCCTGGCAGCGCTTGCTGCAAGCGAACCCATGGATGGTCCCCATCCCACCGGGGCCGATACGACTGCGGTGATTCTCTACACCTCGGGGACCACCGGCCATCCCAAGGGCGCCGAACTGACCCACTCGAACCTCTTCCTGAATTGCGCGGTGGTCGTGCCTCGGTTGGTGGATATCGACTCAAAGGAACTCCGGGCGCTGGCGACGCTTCCGCTCTTTCACTCCTTTGGCCAAACCTCTATTCAGAACGCGACCCTGGCCGCGGGAGGCTCTATTTCGTTGCTCCCGCGCTTCGAACCCGAAGCCGCGTTTGAGATCATCGAACGGGACGCGATCACCCTTTTCGCAGGCGTTCCCACCATGTACTTCGCCCTGCTCAATTTCCCCGGTGCCGATGCCCACGACATTTCGAGTCTGCAGCTCTGCATGACCGGGGGGGCGCCCATGCCGGTGGAGGTGATGAATTCCTGGGAAAAGAAATACGCCATCCCGATCCTCGAGGGCTTCGGTCTTTCAGAGACTTCACCCATCGCGACTTTTGGGGTCCTAGGAAAGCCCGTCAAGGCGGGTTCCATTGGCTACCCGGTCTGGGGCGTCGACCTGGCCATCATGGACGAAAACGACGTGTCCCAACCCGACAATGAGCGCGGGGAAATTTGCATCCGTGGACACAACGTCATGAAGGGTTATCTGAACCGTCCCGAAGCCACCAAAGAGGCCATGAAGAACGGCTGGTTTCACTCCGGGGATATCGGTTATCGGGATGAGGACGGGTGCTATTGGATCGTGGACCGGAAGAAGGACATGATTCTTCGCGGCGGGTTCAACGTTTACCCGCGCGAGGTCGAGGAAGTGCTCTATCAACACGAGGCGATTGTCGAGGCTGCCGTGGTGGGCATTGAGCATGAAAGCCTCGGGGAAGAGGTCAAGGCGGTCGTGGCCCTTGCCGCTGGCGCCTCGGCCTCTGAGGCCGAGATCATCGCGTTCTGCAAGGAACGGCTGGCGGCCTATAAATATCCCCGTTCCGTCGTAATTATCCCGGAGCTCCCCAAAGGACCCACGGGAAAGATCCTGAAGCGGGAGCTGCGCTGAGGCCCGTCCAGAGGCAGCCAACTGCCCCTGGTCCCTGTCCTCACAGCCGTGACCGCATGGGTCACAGCAGCCCGCTTTCATAATTACCCGCCACCGAGGGGACGGAAACGTCCACTCCTCGGATGGGTACTGATTGTGGGGATTGGGGATTGGGGATTAGGAATTAGGGAATTGGGGATTAAGCGAGTAGGGCTCGATCGCTGGTGCTCTAAGTCCTAGGCCTAATTCCTAGCTCTAAGTCCTAGGCCTAAGTCTTGGTCCGATGGCTGCTGGCCTCACGAAGGAGGGCGGACTGGCAACGACTCCTGCCATGGGTCGGGCGGATTGTCTCATGGGGCCCGCAACGAAGAAGCCGAATCCGGGGGGAATGAAGCCGAAAGAGCAAAAGATCTTCTATCGCGCCGTCGATGAAGGTTCATGAAGGTTGATGAAGCGGATTGAGGACCACGAAGGTCCGGCAGGAAAATCATCACTTCAGCCATCACCACAACCACCACTACAACCAAAACCACCACAACCACCAAAACCACCACGGCAATCAAAACCAGGCAGAGCAAGACGGAGGTTAAGTTCATGCAATCCAATGCCGCCCAAGGACAACAAATTGAAGTCGCCGCCTCCTGCTGCTCGATTTGTGGGAGCGAGGCCGTGGTTTTCGACGAAGTCCTCGACGAACCGGCCCTGCTCCTCGGCGAGTGCCTCCACTGCGAGTACCGCTGGACTCGAAGCGGGAGCCCTCCTTGGGCTGAATGGCGCGCCGCGCGTGCCAACCTCGACCCGTCACCCGCCTTGCCGGGCGTGAGGCTGGCTCCGAAGATTCCGAACGCGGCGTAGCCGGGGGAGGGAGCCAGGAGAGGGAGCTGGGCGAGTCGAGGGCGCGCCTCGCTGCAGCCGAGTTCCCCTAGGCTCGAGGCTGATTTCGCCCCATAGGCAACGTATTGCTTTTGCCCCATCCTTTCGCGAGACGGGTTCGGACCCTAGAGCCGATTTTACTCAGATCGACTCAAGTGGGGCGCTGGGCATTTCCACCCGGTAAAGTCACGGCCACCGGGGCT
>CAWVXN010000248.1:0-4985 GCA_963933695.1 uncultured Myxococcales bacterium
GTATACCCCCCGCTCGCTTCCAGATCGAGGGTATCCCGAGCCATGGCGTTCCCATGCCCAGCATGAATCTCAGTGTGGAGTGCGGCGTGAGGAGCAACCGCATGAAACGCCGAGTCAATGGCTCCGCTCTCAACGGAGAGCCCGGCGGAGCGTCCGCCGAAATCATCCGCCCCAGCCGGCCCCAGCATCAGGAGGCTCGTGCAAGCAACAGCCGAACTCAACAAAATAAACTTTCGGACTACTCTCTCCAGCGATTCAGATCCGAGCATATTTTTTGCCCATTCCCTTTCGATCAATTTTTGTTTTCCTCGTTGAACTCCAGGAAGCAGTATGACACAGCCGCCCGTTCATCCGCCCCGAAGGACCTTGCCGGGAAAGCGGTCCGTGTGTTGGCCGCCCTCGACGACGACTTCCCCGTTCACCAGGGTGTAGTCGTAACCCGAGGATTTCTGGGTCCAACGCCCGGCGCCCGCCGGGAAGTCGAATACGAACTCGGGCACCTCGATGTTAAGGCCGTCGAAATCGATCACATTGATGTCCGCATACTGGCCCGGTGCGAGCCGACCCCGTTCGCGAATCCCAAAGGCATCCGCCGGGGCCGATGTCAGCCGACGAATGGCTTCTTCGACGGATAGGCTCCCCCGCTGGCGGCACCAATAACTCAGCAAATAGGTGGTGAGACTCGAATCGCAGATGCCCGTCACGTGGGCTCCCGCATCCCCCAGGCCGAAGAGTGTCCCGGGGTGGCCAAAGACGTCCTCGATGTGCTCGGCCACCTGGTTGCTGCCCGCGGAAGCGAAAATCTGGCGACCGGCGGTCTCTCGAAAAAGGTCGACCATGGCCTCGATGGGACGTTGGCCCCGGGCCGCGGCCACCTCACTCAGGCGCGGCGCATCGGTGAGTTCGTACGCACAGCGATCGGGACCGAAGAGCGTGTACTCCGACCCAATCCGGAGGTCGACCTCGGGGCTAACATCCACAAGCCCACGCCGAACCGACGGGTCCTCCAAAGCCATGAGCCGCGCTTCCGGGGCTCTCTCGTAAAGGCGCTTCCACGCGGACGCACGCACGGGCGAGTGATTCAAGAGGCCCACGAAGCTGAGCACCGGCCGGGGATTGAACATGGGCCAGATCTCGGCACCCGCCGCCCGCTCTGCATCGGCGGCGGCCAATACTTTCCCGTGAAGAGCGGGGACTAGTTCATGCGTAAACATGCTGAAAATAACCGGACGTCGGGCTTCCCGACTGATTTCTCCCATCCGGGCCACCTCCCGGCAGGCTTCGGGAAATTCGACGGTGGAATCAGTTTCGCCGAACCCGGCCACCCACTGCAGAATGCCCCGGCGGTGTTCACCCAGTACCGCGGCCAACGCCGATAGCTCCTCGTCTCGGGCGAAGGTTCCCGGAATCGGCGTCCCGTCGGGCATGCAGTGACTTCGCGTCCGCGAAGTGGAAAAGCCCAGGGCGCCCGCAACCATGGCCTCGTCCACCATTGCGCACATGGCGCCGAGTTCCTTGGTCGTGGGAATGCGGTCTGGATCTCCGCAGCCCTCCCCCAGAGCGCCGACCCGCAGGGCGACGTGCCCCACCAACGCGCCGACATTCACGCCTAGATCATGCGCATCCAGAGCGTCGAGATAGCCACGAAAATCCTGCCAATTCCAGTCTACCCCGGCCATGATGCTCTCCCGGGGAATTTGCTCTACGGACTCAAGGGTCTCTGCCAACAACGCTCGATGCTCGGGCTTCACCGGCGCGAAGCCCACGCCGCAGTTGCCCACCACCACGGTGGTCGTGCCATGCCAACACGCGGGCGTGCCCAGGGGATCCCACAGCAATTGTGCATCCAGGTGGGTGTGGGGATCCACAAAACCCGGAGTCACCAAGCGGCCCCGGGCGTCGAGGGTACGACGCGCCGATCCCCCGGCCTCACCCACCGCGACAATCCGGTCGCCGTCGATGGCCAGGTCGCCGGCAAAGGCCGGGCTGCCACTGCCGTCGATCAAGGTCCCGTTTTGAATCAGGAGATCGTACACGTCGCGAATCACCTCTTTGGGCACTCGGCTCCGGGACTGACCCGGACCCGAACAGGGTACCGACCCCGGGGTCAGGGGCCACGGCCCCGCCGAGACACTCCCGGGCCAGGAACGTTCAAGGCTGGCTTGCGATAGCATTCGCCTCCCCAAACCAAGGAGAAGAGCACGATGAACACCCAGGGATTCTGCAAGCCGGGCTTCGAAGGAGTCCAGGCCGCGTTCGAGGCCAACTTCGACAAGGGAGCGGAATTGGGAGCCAGCGTAGCGGTGACCCTCGACGGGGAGCCCGTCGTGGACCTCTGGGGGGGCGATGCCGACCCCCAAGGCACCCCATGGGCGAAGGACACCCTGGTCAATGTCTACTCCACCACCAAGACCATGGCGGCCTTCTGCATCCTCATCCTCGCCGACCGGGGAGAAATCGATTTACAGGCCCCCGTGGCCGACTATTGGCCCGAGTTCGCCCAGAACGACAAGGCCGGGGTGCTCGTGGCCCACGTCATGAGTCACAGTGCCGGGCTTTCGGGTTTCGATCCCCCCCTTGCCGCGGTGAAGGAACTCTACGATTGGGACGGCATCTGTAAACACTTGGCGGCCCAAGCACCCTGGTGGGAACCCGGCACCCGCTCGGGCTATCACGCGATTACACAGGGCTACCTCCAGGGCGAAATCGTACGCCGGGTATCCGGGCGCTCCATCGGCCGCTTCTTCCGGGAGGAGATCGCCGAACCCCTGGGCGCTGATTTTCACATCGGACTCGACCCCATCCACGACTCCCGGGTGGGAGAACTCGTACCCCCAACCGTCGCCTTGGGCGCCGGCATGCAGGATCCTGACTCCATCGCCGCCCGCACTTTCGCTGGAGCAGCTCTGGATGCCACCGAACCCCAGACCTCGGCTTGGCGACGCGCGGAAATCCCCGCGGCCGGCGGCATCGGCAATGCGCGATCCGTGGCCCGGGTGCACTCGGCCCTGGCGTGCGGCGGCAAAGTGGATGGCATTTCCTTCTTGTCCGAGGCCGGGGTGTCCCGAATCCTCGAAGAACAGACCCGGGGAGAGGACATGGTTCTCGGCGCTCCCCTTGTTTTCGGCATGGGGTTCGGTCTCAACGACCCGACCTTTCCCATCAGTCCGAACCCCCGCGCCTTTTTCTGGGGCGGATGGGGAGGGTCCCTCGCAATCGTCGACCTCGACGCCCGGCTTTCCATCGCCTACGTGATGAATCGCATGCAGGCCGACCTGCTTGGAGATCTCCGGGGAGCGGGCATCGCCGGGGCCGTTTACGCTTCCCTCGCCTCCATCCCCTCCATCCCCTCCGTCGCCTAAAGGCGCACCCTCCCCCGAGCCGTAACGGACGCCCGTGGAAGTCCGCTCCCATCGAGTTTGAAACCAAGAAGGGGCGAAGCGAATCCATGCAGGCCATTCATCAACTGGGCATCAACTTCATTCTCTTCCTTCAGTCGTTCCAATCCCCCGAGCTCGATCAGTTCTTCCATTTGGTCACCCAGTTCGGCGGCCGGGCATACCTCTTCTTGATCCCCATGCTGATCTGGTGCTTCGCGCCTCGACTGGGTCTACGCGCATTGCTTGCCATGCTGGTGGCTCAATTCGTGGTCATGGTCATGAAGGATTTTTTTGGGCAGCCCCGCCCCTTCCTGATGGATGCTCGCATCATTTCCGATGGGGAGTGGGGACTCAGCTTCCCCAGCGGCCATGCCCAGGGTGCCATGGTCTATTACGGACTCATCGCCGCCTTCGTTGCCCAACGGGGGGTCACCCTCGCCCTGGGCGTTTTGATCTTCCTGGTGGGTCTGTCCCGAACCTACCTGGGTGTCCACTACCCCCACGATGTCATCGTCGGATGGCTGATCGGTGCCGGACTCCTCTACCTGTGGCTCACCCTGGAGGACTCCACCGCCAGTATCTTCCGCGGTCTCTCGGCGGAAAAGCGAGGCTTGCTGGGCGTTGCCCTGCCCCTTGGCCTCGCGGCCGTGCACAATTTCTTCTTCGACAACCCCAGCACTTACATGATCGCCGGTGCCGTCAGCGGGACGATTTTCTGCCTGGCCTCGCCCACGACCCAGCTTTGGTTCGAAGGACGCGACAGGGTCTGGCGCAAGCTGGCCCGCTTTGCCCTGGGCATGCCCTTACTGCTCCTCTTGATCCAGGGCATCCGATACACCTGGCAAGCGGAGCCGAGCTATCCCCTGGCGCTTCTCACCTTCGTCAATGGTGCCGTCCTCATGCTCTTCGTGGGAATCGCAGCCCCGCGCCTTTTCGGCTGGCTTCGCCTGACGCCCCAATCTGCGAGTTGAACACTGGGCGCCACGCGCCCCTGGAGGAATGCCATGACGAACCCGCCCAATGGGTGTCCGGGCAAAGTCCTGATCGTCGGCGGAGGCATCGCCGGCCTTGCCCTCGCGGGCGCGCTCCATCGCCAGGGAGTGGCCTGCCAACTCGTCGAACGCGCCGAGGCCTGGGCCCCCGTCGGCGCCGGAATTATCCTGGGCGTAAACGCCATGGCGGCCCTACGAAACCTGGGGCTGGCCGAAGCCCTGGAGAGCGGAGCCCAGCCCCTGGAAAAAATGACCATCAAAGACGCCGACAATCGCCGGCTTGCCCGCACGAACCTGGCGGACCTTCAGCCCCGATTCGGTGTCAGCCTGGCTCTCCACCGCTCGGATCTTCACGACGTTCTCCTTCAAAGTGCCCGGCACGTCCCCATGCACATGGGGACCACAGTGACTTCCATTGAAGACCGGGGGGATTCGGTCGCCGTGACTTTCAGCGATGGGGACAAGGGCCTCTTTGATCTGGTCATCGGAGCCGACGGCCTTCACTCCCAGGTACGGGAGCTGGCTTTCGGCCATCGTCCCCTCCGCTATTCGGGCTACACCTGCTGGCGAATGGTCGTGGGCGGGGGCCTGGGTGGGGGTGGGAGTGGGGGCG
>CAWVXN010000249.1:0-4979 GCA_963933695.1 uncultured Myxococcales bacterium
AACCAGCGAGCGGGCGCGGAAGGAAGTCATTGAACTCGGCTTGGCTGCAGACCGTGTCCATCTCATTCCCAACGGCCTCGATACCCGAGCTTTCATGCCGGCTTTGGGCGGGGCACAAGCCGATGCAAGGCGCCAGCTCGGGTTAGGCGACGAGCCGCTGGCGATCACTGTCTGCCACCTTCGGCCGGAGAAGAACCTGCCCATGCTCCTCGATGCCTGGAAACGCGTGCAGACCCTCTTGCCCCCTGCCCGGCTCATCATCGTGGGCGACGGCCCGGACATGAATGACCTGCAGGATCGGGTCAAACGCCTTGGGCTGGAGGGGGCCGTGCTCCTGCCCGGTGCCTATCCAGACCCACGCCCGTGGTACGCCGTTGCCGATCTCTTTGTTCTTTCGTCGGCCAACGAGGGTCTTTCCAATAGCCTCATGGAGGCGCTCAGCTCCGGGCTCCCCATGGTGTCGACCCGGGTATCGGGGAGCGAGGACGTGATCGCGGCCGCGGACATCGGCTTGCTAGTTCCCCTGGATGATGCCCAGGCACTGGGGGAAGCCGCCGCCGAGATTCTGGGCAGTCCCGAGCGAGCACTGAAGTGCGGTGTTCGAGCCCGGCAGTACGCCGAGGCGAACTACTCCCTGACTTCCGTGGCCGACAAGGTCGAGGCCCTGTACAGATTGCTAATCTCTGGCGGGCGAGCCGCGTAGCCCATCGGGAACTCTGAGCCTCGAAATCTGGCCTCTGGCCGGATCCGGGATCCCGAGTGCCCTGGAGACTTGGGAAGCCGGGCACTCCGAGCCAATTGAGTGCTTCCCCATAATGTCGCCGTGGCATAGACAGCCCCCGGCCAATCGCCCAGGCCTCGCCTTCGGGGGTATCGGGCCAGCGGGCCGGGTCTACCTGGGTTGGGCATAAACGCTATCCACCCCCAATGCCTGCCTCACCGCCACGCTCGGCTTCGACCACTGCCCGGCAAAACCGCCGGCACGGATTGGCCTGGGCGTTTCTATCGGCGGTCGGCGGCGCGTTGATGGTCATCCCCTGGAAACTCGCAAACGAGATCGGAGACCCCTCGCATAGCGTCTTGATCCTGCTCGGCGTCGCAGCGATTGGCAACACCGCCCTGATCGGCGCTCAGCAAGTGAGGTGTTGAGCGGCGGGACGGGGCTCGCACTTGCCGGGGCAGCATGTTTCAGTTCCCTCGCAATCATTACTCGTCGGTTCATTCATCAGATTGCCCCGGTCACCGTCAATGCTTTGCGCCTTTGGTTCGCCGTGGCCTTCTGGTTCGCGTTCAACCCCTTGCCCAGACTATCTGAAATTCCGCCACAGCAAGTCTTCTATGCGGGCATTGCGGCAATCGCGGGCCCGTTTCTGGGCCGGCTCGCACTAATGAATTCGGCTCGGTACGTCGAAGCCCGGGTCACGACCCTCGCCACCCTGACGACCCCAGCTATGACCCTCATTCCGGCCTACATAGTTCTCTCCGAGTGGCCCAAGAATTATGAGTTGATCGGGGGGGCAATTATGATCGCGGGAATTTCGATTCCTTTATTTCGCAGGAACAGGGTAAAGCACCCAAATTCCTGACTAATAGCGGTTGTTGCGAGGGGATTATCTAACTCTGGCCCATTGAATCCGCCAGGAAATCCAGCAAGTTTGGCCCCTATGACCACCGGTGCCCATCGAAATTCGACACGAAGTGATCGTCCGCCCGCAGTCCTCGTTGGGGTCCAACTCCAAGGGGTGAGCGACGAGGCACTTGCTAGCTCCCTCACCGAACTCGGGCGGCTCGCTGGAACCCTCGGCTTGAAAGTGATCGGACGCGTTACGCAAAAGCGAAGCGGACTCGGGGCTCCGAATCTACTGGGAGAGGGGAAACTCAAGGAACTGGCCCGCTTCACAGGCGGCCGAGGCTTCGTTCCGACCTTTGCGCCGCCGGGTTCACGCCGGAGTCGCGAGCAAGATGCCTCCCCGGTACAGGGCGAGGAGTCCGACAATCCGGGCCTCGACAAAGACAAGCCTCTGGATTTCGGGAGTGTCGAGTCCTCCGGAGATTCTCAAAAGAAAGCCGATGACGAAGCACACCAGGACGGGGCGGAGACCAAGCAAGCCGTTACGGTGCTCGTAGACCAGGACCTGTCCCCGACTCAAATGCGTAACCTGGAGAAGGTGACCGGTGTTGAGGTTCTCGACCGCTCTACCGTCATCCTCTCGATTTTCCAGCGACACGCACGAACTCGGGAAGCCAAGATTCAGGTAGAGATCGCGCGGCTAGTCTATCTGGCGCCTCGTCTCAGGGAGACGGGAGCCGACACTGAGCGCCAGCGAGGCGGAATCGGTGGAAAGGGAGCGGGAGAGTCCTCCCTCGAATTGGATCGACGGGCCAGCCGGGACCGGATCGCCGAGTTGCGGCGATCGTTGGTCGTCGTGCAACGTGAAGCCGACACCCAACGAAGCCGTCGCGTCGGAAGTTCCGCCCAGACAGTCGCGCTCGTCGGCTATACGAATGCGGGGAAATCTCGCCTAATGCGCGGGCTTACAGATGACGAGATGTATGTCGCGGATCAACTTTTCGCAACTCTCGACACGACAGTCCGGGTCCTCGTGCCCGAAACACGACCCCGAATCCTGATCAGTGATACGGTGGGATTCATCAAAGACTTGCCTCACGACCTGGTCGCGTCGTTCCGGTCGACCCTGGAAGAGGCCCGAGATGCCCAGCTTCATATCCACGTTCTGGATGCAGCGGATTCCGCATTTCGCGATCAATACAATGTGACTAGGCAGGTACTGGCCGACATCGTCGAACCGGATCACCCACGCCTACTTATTCTGAACAAGAGCGACCTACTCGACGATGCCGAACGATCCAAATTAAGGAAAGAATTCCCAGAGGCTTTTTTGATGTCGGCGGCATCGACGACTGATACCCAAACGCTGCATGGCCTGATCCAGACATTCTTCGAGAGTACGATGTCCGAGGCCAACTTTGTGATTCCGTACGACAAGCAGGCCAAGGTCTCACTTCTGCACGATCGCTGCCGCGTTCTTGAGGAGCGCTACGAAGAGGATGGGGCTCATATACGTGTGCGCGCTCCCCAAGCAGTGCTGAGTGCTCTGCAGCGCGAGGTCTAAGCCGAGTGAGATGGGGCCTCAAGGCATGAATCGGAGGCGGGAAATGGCCAAACCTCTACGGTATTAGACATGTTTGGCCCGGGCTCAACGGGTAAAGCGTCTGAACAACGGGACCCACTTCTTGTCCCAACCCGCCCCCCCAGAAAAAACACCGCCAAAGCGCCGTCCCTATCCGCTCGTCCCAATGCGCTCGTCCCAATGCGCCCGTCCCAATGCCTTGGTCCATCGACAAGCTCTCGCTTTGCAATCGCCAGCGGTTAGCAGTATCAACTCAGCCATGACTCAGCCCAACGTCGCAGTGTTGGCGGCCGCCGGTCGCGGGCAACGAGTTCATCCCCGCCGCCGGGCTCTTCCGAAGGTCATGCTGGATGTGGCGGGGAAGTCCCTGCTCTCCAGGAACATCGAGCTGGTACGCGATGAACTCGATATCGACGACATCCTGATCGTAGTGGGTCACCTAGGCGGGCAGATCCGAAGCGCGCTGGGGGATGGAAGCACACTTGGCGTGCGCATCCGCTATGTGGAAAATGACAACGTAGACGGTGGACTCGGAACCCTCTTTGCATGCATCGAACCCCACATCACAGAGCCCTTTTATCTCCTCATGGGCGACGAACTCTATCTCGACACCAATCACAGGGATCTTCTGAATATTGAAAGTGACTACACTGCAGTCTGCGCATTATGGGAATGTGAAGACCCTCAACTGCTCCGAAAAAACTATCTTGCTGAGCAAGTCGACGGCCTTATCGTTTCACTCACGGAAAAACCAGTCCGCAGCGAAACGCGCCAATTGGGATGCGGCACTTTTGCCTTCACCCCAAATATTTTCAAGTACGCACGCAGCACACCCTTTTCGGCCGCTGGAAAACTCGAACTCATCGATGTTATTGACCACGCAGCCAGTCGGGGCGAAAAAGTCCTGCCCTTCAATCTGACGGGCGACTACGTCAACGTCAATACGGTCGAGGATCTTAATCTGGCGCGTTTTGCCGTTCGCAACGCTCAAATCGACAGTACGCGTATAAGCATTGTCATCCCCTGTTACAACGAAGCCGCCTCGATCGCTCAAGTCATTCGAGATTTTTCACCCCACTCGGATGAAGTCATCGTGATGGACAACAATTCAGTCGACGGTAGCGCTGAGATTGCGCGAAGCTTGGGAGCGACGGTCTACTCCCATGCACTCGCGGGCTACGGAGACGCCTTGAAGCAGGGTATGGATCGAGCAAGCGGTGAGATTTTGATACTGGTGGAGGCTGACGGCACATTCAGGTCGAAGGATCTCGGAAAATTTCTCGAGTTCCTTAAGGATTCGGACATGGCCATTGGAACCCGAACAACTCGGGAAATGATCGAACAGGGCGCCAATATGAACGGGTTGCTGAGGTGGGGAAACGTGCTTGCGGGGAAGTTCATCGAGGCCTTGTGGTGGGGTCACGAACCACGCTTCACGGACGTAGGATGCACCTATAGAGCGATATGGCAGGAGTCCTACCAACGAATCCGACCGCACCTGACCCGGGCAGACGCCGCATTCTCACCCGAGATGATGATCGAGATGCTCCGAGCCAACGGTCGAGTGATCGAGATTCCCGTGAGCTATTACGGGCGGAAGGGAGGAGAATCCAAACATTCCGGATCTCTGGCCCATAGCATCCTGACCGGGCTCAAAATGCTTGGGTTGATCCTGAGCAAGCGCTTCAATCTCAGCTGAACCCGCGGCTTCGCTCGCCCCAGGAGTAAGCCCCGCCAATTCTTCCGATACCGACGGGTCGCTATCATTGCCATTCAAGCCCACTAAGGAGCCCCAGTTGCCCGACTCGACCCTAATCCAAGCTGCCC
>CAWVXN010000250.1:0-4970 GCA_963933695.1 uncultured Myxococcales bacterium
CCCCACCCACTCTCGCCACCCATGCCCCCTACCCACTCTCCCCGACTTCAGATCGACCATCGGCGCGGGTCAAGGGTGATCGAGACGTTCAGGAGATCTTCCGGTGCGCAGGAAGAACCCACCCAAATCGTTTGACCGCTCTCCAGACGCCAGCAACCCGCCGGGGTGTCGTAGAAGGCGAGATCCCGCAAACGGATCTCTATCGCCACGCGCCGAGTTTCATCGGGAGCGAGCACAACCCGGGCGAAGCCGCATAGACGCTTGGCCGGATGCTCCGGGCTCGGTGGGTCGGGGCCGGCGTAGACTTGCACGACGGCCGTGCCTTCCCGCATCCCTTCGTTGCGAACATCGGCGAGCACGTGAGCGGCCTCGGTCTCTGGGTTGATCTGGACCTCGGGGTTCTCGAAGGAAAAATCCGCGTAGCCCAGGCCGAAGCCGAAGGGAAACGCGGGGGAAACCCCGTCGCGCTCGAGCAGGGTGTAGCCGTGCCAGAGGTCGTAGGTAATCGAAAAGGCGTCGCGATCGAAGAAAGGTAGATCCTCGGTTCGCTTGGGGATGCTGAAGGGAAGCCGACCCGATGGATTGATTCGGCCAAAGACGATGTCGGCCAGGGCGTGGCCGCCTTCCATTCCTGGGTACCAAATCAGCAGAATCGCCGCGACGCGATCCCGCCAAGCTTCGACCACCACCGCCGAACCCGCCATGATGGCCACCACAGTTCTCGGGTTCGCCTCGCAGACCGCGAGGATCAGGGCTTCTTGGGCTTTGCCCAGGGTCAGGTCGAGGCGGTCCCCCCCCATGCTTCCCGGGGCTTCGTCGGATCCCGGGGCAGGGATGTCGGGGATGTATTCGCCTTCATCGGCGTGGGTGTATCCGGCGAGGACCAAGACCGCATGGGCCCCGGTGGCGGCTCGGCGCGTGGCTTCAAGGTCTTCGCCGGAATCGAACATGATTTCAAAATTTTCCGGGGCCCCTGCGCGAAGGCCGGCCAGGGGGGTGACGACATGGGGCGGATAGACTCGGCTCGAGCCGTGGTCGCCGAGGTTCTCGAACTCCGCCAGGGACCCGACCACGAGGAGGCGCCCCAGCGAGGCGTTGTCCAGGGGTAGGGTGCCGTCGTTTTGGAGGAGCACGACGCTTTTTTCTGCCGCTTCCCGGGCCAAGGCAACGTGGGCCGGGGAGGCAATGGCGTCGGCGGGGTAGGTCTCCGGATCCGGGGCCGCGAGGATTCGCACCAGGCTCCGGAGGACGCGCCGAACGCCGTCATCCAGGCGCTCGGGCGCCACGGCCCCGGTGCGCACTCTCTCGGCCAAGTGCTCGCCGAAGCGGAACGTGTCCGGCGCCTCAACGTCGAGGCCCGCTTCCAGAGCATCCGCGCCCCGGCAGCCCAGAATGAAATCGGAATAGACGAAACCATCGAAGCCCCACTCGCTTTTCAGGATTCGGATCAAGAGGTCGGGATTGTGGCCGCAATACAATCCGTTGAGTTTGTTGTACGCGCTCATTACGGCACCCGCGCCGGCATCGATGCAGCGCTTGAAATGGGGCAGGTAGACCTCCCGCAATGTGCGCTCGTCCATGGAGACATCGATATGGAAGCGCGCATTCTCCATGCTGTTGGCCGCGAAATGCTTGGGGGTGGCCACGACGTTGTGGTGCTGCACCCCGCGCGTCAGCGCCGCCCCCATCTCGCCCAACAGGAAAGGGTCCTCGCCATAGGTTTCCTGTGCTCGCCCCCAAGCGGGGTGTCGCAAGAGATTGATGCAGACGCCTCCGAACAGATTTCCTCCATGGGCACGAAGTTCTCGTCCGATGGCGTCGCCGATTCGGCGCTCGAGTTCCACGTCAAAGCTGGCGCCCCGAGCCATGGGGACGGGGAAGCAGGTGGAGTTGCCCTTCGAGATGCCCCGGGGTCCATCGTTGAAGAGCAAGTGCGGAATTCCCAGGCGCTCGTTGCCCGCGCCAATGGGATAGAGGATCTCGCAATAGCGCCCCTCGCCGTTGCCCCGATGCGCGAGAAAGCCGTGGCCCGAGAGCATGTAAACCTTCTCGTCCAGGTCGAGGTCTTCGATCCAAGCTTCGATCTGGGCTTCCTGCTCAGTGGGGGTAGAGCCCTTTCGAATCGTCATTTCTCTCCATCCTCAGCCTGGACTGCTGCGATCATCCCGAACTTCTCACGCGAGACCATCGGACGAATTCTGTCGCAACCCGGGGAAGGGTAGGGCACGGCGTACTCGTCGTCCGTCTGGCATCGGGCCTGGTGTGGACCCTGTTATGGGCCCTGTTATGAGTCCTGATATAGCTCGGCAAGGGCTTGGGGCCCTCAAATGGATTGGGAGCTCATCCGCCGGCCCAGGCGAATCCAAATCGACACAAATCCATGGTCCGAACCACTCATAAATAGAATGCCGGGGCAAGCCCAGAGGTATTCCACTTCGGGGGAAGGAGCCTTGTTTGAAATCCAATCGATCCTTAGTCCAGGTCCACCGGGACCACGCACGGGCCGCCCGATGGGCTGAGACGCCTCGTTGCCCACAGCTCCTCCGCCTTTTCTGTGTTCTTTGTGCCCTCGTCATGAATCCTGCTTCGGCGTGGTCCCTGGGCTACGGGATTGAGCCCGGGGCAACATTCGAGCCTCTTTTGGCCTCGCCCCCGGCAACTTTGCCCCTCACCGGGCACTTCGAGTTGACGCCCGCAGGTGTTTGCCCTGTTGGGTGCGAGCCCGACGCCTACCGGATGACCGATGTGGTCCTCGATGCCGGGGGGGATTCTCTTTCCGAGGGCATCGTGGATGTGATTTTCGCCGGGCCAGTCTTCGATTCGCCCGCCTTCGAGATTCAGCCCGACGGGGCCATTGTCACCGGCGGGTTCCCCATCCAACGCACGGTTACGTCGACGGGAACCCTCACCGACCATCCGCAGAATTACGCGTTTTTCCAGACTTTTACCGAGCGCGCATTTGGCCCCATGGCCTTTTTGGGGCCCGACCCCCGGCAGGTTCTGTTCACCTCGCCACGGGGTCCGTGGCCCATTGAGGTCACCCTCGCGTATGCGGTTATCGAAAGGACGGGGACCGCTTTTTCGGGTTACGACGGAAGCGGCGCTCTCTTTTTGAATACGCTTGTCCTTGAGCCCGATGCAGTGCTCGGTCATGTCCTCTTTACGGCGACGCCGATTCCCGAGCCCGGTACGATTTCCTTGCTTTTTGCGGGCATGCTCGGGCTGGCGTGGAGGCGTCGCCGCGAGGCGCCTTAGGCCAGAGCGCCCGAAGCTTTCGGGCCCAGAGCATGGGCAAAATTGGGTAGCCTTCGCCCATGATGACTGGCCCGGGCGAACTCATCGAACTTCGAAGCCGAGGGGGGGATGCGGAGCTGGTATTGGCTCCGGCGATCGGCGGGAGCGTGGCTGCCTATCGCATAGGCGGGGAAGATGTCCTGCGTCCCGCATCAATCGAAGCCCTGGAAGAGAGGGACCCCCGGGGCCTCGCGGCTTTTCCGCTCTTTCCGTTTTCGGGGCGCATCGAGAACGGACGCTTTCAGGTGGGCGATCGAGAGATTTCACTCGAGCTGAATTTTTTGCCCGAGCCCCACGCCATTCATGGTCATGCCTGGCAGAGTCCTTGGCGGGTGAGTGCGCAGGATTCCGACTCGGCCACCCTCGACTTTGACTACGGCGGCGGAGACTGGCCGTGGGCCTACTGCGCGCGCCAGGTGTTCGTGGTTGGGGCCGATGATCTTTCGCTGACTCTCTCCCTCTCCAATCGAGGCGAGACGGAAATGCCCGGAGGCCTCGGCTGGCATCCGTACTTCCCCAAGGAAGGCGCGGTTCTCTCGGCGAATGTCCAGACCCTCTGGCGGTCGGAAGAGAACGGGATCCCGGTTCAACCCAGCCCCCTCGACGCGGCCTGCGACCTCCGGCAACCCCGCTCGGTGGCAACGCTGGATCTCGACAACGCCTTTAAAGTGGGAGGCGGTCCCAGTCAGCTGGCCTGGCCCGGGCGACGGCTAAAAGCAACCCTCGACGCCAGCGACACCCTCGGCCACCTGGTGGTGTTCACGCCCGTCGCCCAGGACTACTTCTGCGTGGAACCGGTAAGCCACGCGCCCAATGCGATTAACAGTCCGCTTCCCCCGGAAATCACCGGTCTCCGGGTGCTGAAGCCCGGCGAAACCATGTCAGCGCGCCTTCAAATCACTTGGACCCGAAGCTAATTGCCCGGGATGGGCCCAAGGAGAGGGTTGGGTTAGCGCCAAAATAAGCACCGACGTACGGGCCAAGGAAGGCGTCAGTGAGGACCAATCAACGTAAGGACCAATGTAAGGACCAACCGATGTAAGGACCAACCAATGTAAGGACCAACGAAGGCGCCGATGCAAGCACCGTGTTATGGCCTAAGCGTCGGGCTCTTCGGAACCGGTATTCAAGATTGCTCTCGCACGGGCTTCATCGGCAGGGGAGACCATCAGGCGAACGCCCCGGGCGAAATCCAGATTTGGTAAACCACCGCCGGCATCGTCGGAACGAATCCACGCGTCGATTTGCTCCGACGCCAAGAGTGAAACCGCGGCCTCGGCGAAGGCCTTGTCGGAAAAAGTTTCGATCACCGTCTCGACTTTCGTGTCCATGCTCTACTCCCGAAACTGCGTCCTCCGAGGATTCGGATTACGGCTTGACCGATCCTAGCCCGGGAGTGAACCCCGCGCGCGAAACTCGGGCCAGAGAACCCGGATCGGTCAGTCCAGGACTGGCACTTGGATTTAGCGCCGGCACCTAGGACTAGCACTTGGAGCTAGAAAACTAGACCTGGCACTTGGATCTAGACCTGGCACTCGACACAGGCACTCGGCACAGGCACTAGACACAGGCACTAGAATTGGCAGCCAGAGCACAGGGACTAGGACCGGTAGCAAAAGTCCAAAGTTCTTGGGCAAAGTTCTTGGGCAAAGTTCTTGGGCAAAGTTCTTGGGCAA
>CAWVXN010000251.1:0-4963 GCA_963933695.1 uncultured Myxococcales bacterium
CGAGAGCGAGCGCCGATCGAAATCCGCCAACTCGGGGGGATTCAAAAGTTGCTCGACGAAGATTCGCAGACCGGCCTCGGTGGGAACCCGTCCCGCCGAGGCGTGGGGCTTTTCGATCAGGCCCAGGGAAGCCAGATCCGCCATGGTGTTGCGGATGCTCGCGCTGGAAAGCGCCACCGGGAGAAGGTGTGAAACCGTGGTCGAGGAAGCCGGCGCGGCGTGGGCCACATAGGCCGTGACCACCGCACGCAGCACCATCTGCTGGCGCTCACCCAGACCCGGTAGGAATTGCTTCGTCGAATTGCTCGAACTCATGAAAATCCCATCGCTTGGAAAAAACATCAATAAATTCAGCAGAGTGTGTCTACCACCCCGACGCCGGGCCGTCAATCGCTTCAGGGCGGGATCGGCATCCTGCCGCCTGGGGCCATTGCCTTGAGGCGGCGAGGGGCCGCACAGGGTGCCCAGGCCTGATCCCTGGCATAGAGTCGGCGCCCGGGCTCAACCAAACACTGCCCCACCCGGTAGGAGAAGCCATGCCGATCTGGGAAAGGGACGATCTCAAGCTCCATTACGAGGAATTCGGTCAGGGGTTTCCGGTGCTTCTCTTTGCACCCGGCGGAATGAACTCCACCATCGATTTCTGGAGCCGGATGCCCTGGAACCCCATCGAAGTGCTTTCCGAACACTTTCGTGTGATCGCCATGGATCAGCGCAACGCCGGGGACTCCAGCGCGCCGATTTCGGGCACGGACGGCTGGAAGACGTACGCCGCAGACCACACCGCCCTGCTCGACGGACTGGGCATCGACCGCTGCCACGCCCTGGGCTGCTGCATCGGCGGCTCCTATGGACTGGGCCTGATCGAAGCCGACCCGGACCGAGTCGCCGGGGCGGTTCTCGTGCAGCCCATCGGGCATACCGAGGCGAACCGCGAAGCCTTCTACGCCATGTTTGACCAATGGGCGGACGAGTTGCGCAAAACCAGACCCGAAGTCTCGGATGCCGATTGGGCGGCCTTTCGCGGCCGCATGTACGACGGCGATTTCGTTTTCAATGTTTCCCGGGACTTCGTGCGGAGCGTCTCCCACCCTTTACTGATCCTGATGGGCGACGACCTCTATCATCCCGAAGCCATCTCCCGGGAGGTCGCCCAGCTGGCGCCCCGGGCCGAACTCGTCGAAGCGTGGAAGGAAGGACCCGCGGTCCAGGCCTCGGCCCAACGCGTGGTCGAATTCCTCAAGGCCCAGACGCCCTGACACCCAGCGCCTAGACGAACTCGGCGCAGACCGTGTCCGCCAACAGACGACCCTGCCGGCTGAGAGCCAAACGTCCTTCCCCGGGTGTTTCGAGCAGACCCTTGGCCAAAAAATCGTCGATGGCCGGGCCAAAGCGTTCCCGGGGTGATTCGCCAAACTCGGCTTCGAAGGCCCTTTCGTCCAGCCCCTCGTCGCAGCGGAGCGCCAAAAAACAGGACTCGGCCATGGCGGCTCCGCGCTCGAGCACCTCCTCCTCGCCCATGGGCCAAGTGCCCCGGGCTAAGGCGTCCAGCCACTCGCGCCGATCTCGGGGGTTCGCGTGCCGGGCGCCGTGGGGTCGACCCGGGCCGGGTGGATCCGTCGAGTGCGCCCCCACCCCCAGGCCGAGCACCGGCCTTCGCTGCCAGTAGCGCCTGTTGTGCACGGCCTCGTAGCCCGGCCGGGCATAGTTGGTGAGTTCGTAGCGCCGATAGCCCGACGCGCCGAGGCGTTCCTCGATGCGCTCGATCATGTCCGCGGAAGCGTCCTCGGGATAAGCGTTCAGGCGGCCGGCGGAGGCGGCCCGGCCAAAGGGCGTGGCGGCCTCGAAAACCAGTTCATAACACGAGAGGTGTTCGGGCCCGAAGCTCAGCGCTTCGTCGAGGTCCGCCTCCAGCATGGCCGGGGTCTGGTGAAGCGCCGCGAACATCAAATCCAGCGAAAGGTTGCCGAAGCCGGCGGCT
Organism: uncultured Myxococcales bacterium; assembly: GCA_963933695.1. Lineage (GTDB taxonomy): Bacteria > Myxococcota_A > UBA9160 > UBA9160 > UBA4427 > JAZXM01. The sequence goes on from CAWVXN010000251.1 coordinate 1,982, forward strand.
CGAGCCGCCTCCAAGGTCCGGCGACAGGCGTCGGCCTTGTGGGCACGCCCGAGGGCCTTGAGGAGCGAGTCGTTGAAGGATTGAACGCCCAGGGACAGACGGTTCACTCCGGCCTCCTCGCGAAACCCGGGCAGGTGTTCGCGCTCCACACTGCTCGGATTCACCTCCAGGGTCACTTCCACCCCCTGGGATTGACCGGGAAAGGCCACCTCCACAGCCTCGCGAATACGGGCCAGGGAATCCGGGCGCAGAAGCGAAGGCGTACCGCCTCCGAAATAGAGACTGGCCAGGGAAAGACCGGCGAAGGTCGGCGCACGGAGCGCCAACTCGGCGAGCAGCGCCGTCACGTACCCCTCTTCGGTTGTCCTCCAATCCCTCGAACCAGTTCCGTTGGAAGGGCCCGCCGCTTCCACCGCAAAATCGCAATAGGGGCAGATGTGCGTGCAAAAGGGAATATGGACGTAGACGCCCAAGCAGGACTCCATCGAATCAATGTAGGGCAGGCGCGGGCGCCGTGATGGGCCCTCGGTTAATCTCGGCCGACTCAATGGCTGAAGAAGACGTCTACTACCAGAAGCTCGAAAACGGGCTCACCCTGCTGCTCCGGGAAACACATCGGGTTCCAGTCGCCAACGTCCAGGTCTGGGCGGGTGTGGGCTCCGCCGATGAACGCTCGGACGAAGCGGGCCTGGCCCATTTTCATGAGCACATGCTCTTCAAGGGCACGCCCAGCCGTGGCGTGGGCGAAGTGGCCGGAGAAATCGAAGGCGCCGGAGGACGCGTCAACGCGTACACGTCTTTCGATGTCACCGTCTACTACGCGACCGTACCCAGTGTCTCCCTGGGCACTGCGGTGGATGTTCTGGCCGACGCCGTGGGGAACTCGATTTTCGACCCCGAGGAAATCAAGCGCGAGCAGCAGGTCGTGATCGAGGAAATCCGCCGCTCGGAAGATTCCCCGGGACACGTTCTCTCGGATCTCAGCTACCGGCAGGCCTACCGGGTGCACCCGTACCGGGCGCCGATCCTGGGCACCCCCGAGAGCGTGGCCTCCATGGATCACGATGGTTGCGTTGCCTTTTTCAAGCGCTGGTACGCGCCGGACAACCTGACCTGGGTGGCCGCAGGCGATTTCGATGCCCGGGCCCTGGCCGCGGACCTCGCCGAACGCTTTGGGTCCGCACGGCCAGGAGGTGCCCGGCGCAGCCGCGCAGCCGAACCCCGACCCGACGCCCCGCGCAGCGCAGTGGAGCGGCGGCCCTTCGAGGCCCAGCGCTTTGATCTCTCCTGGCCCTCCGCACGCTTTCGTGACCCGGACGCCACCTATCTCGACCTGCTCGCCTTCGTGCTGGGGGAATGCGAATCCAGCCGGCTGGTGCGCAACATTCGCGAGGGCGCCGCATTGGTCGACCGGATCGACTGCTCCTCCTATACCCCCTACGACCGGGGCCTGTTCTCCATTGGCCTGGAGAGCAACGAAGCCCGAAGCCGCGCCGCCCTGGAGGCCATCGCGGCCGAGGTGGAACGGCTTCGGATCGAACCCGTAACCGTGGACGAACTCGAGCGCGCCCGGGCGAATTTCCTGGCCAGCGAACACTTTGAACGCGAGAGCGTTTCCGGCATGGCGAGCAAGCTCGGTAGCTTCGAAGTGCTTGGGGGCGATTGGGAAGGCGAGACGCGCTATTTCGAAACCCTGCGCAGTGCGACCCGAGAGGACCTGCTCCGGGTCGCCCAGGAATATCTCGCCCCAGAGCATCTCACGGCGGCGGCTCTGGTCCCGGATCAACCCGGCGATACCCTGGATGCCGAGGCCATGGCCAGCGCCCTGGTCCAAGGCGCCGATCGCGCACGGAAAAACTTTCGCCCAGCGCCCTCCCCCGCTTCCCCATCCCGGAACGCCAAGGCAAACGGCTCGGGGGCTTCGGTGCCAGGGAAATCGGAACCGCTTTCGTCCGCCAGTCTCAGCTCCACTCGTCCCAGCTCCTCCGATTCCAGCCCCACTAGTGCCGGCCCCACTAGTGCCGGTTCCCCGGCGTCGTCCCGCCCGGCGACCACCGGCTCGCCGGAAGCAATCACCAGCTATCCCCTGCCCGGCGGAGCCATGCTCCACGTCGCGCCGCGCCGGGATATCCCCGTGGTCGCCCTGCGTGCAGCCTTCACCGGCGGGCTCCTCACCGAGACCGAACAAACCGCGGGTCTCTCCTGCTTCCTGGCTTCCATGTGGAGCCGAGGCACTGCGAAGCTCAGCGCCGCGGAGTTCGCCGAAGCGGTGGAGGACCTCGCCGCCGACATCAGCGGCTTCTCCGGGCGCAGCAGCCTGGGGCTCACCCTGGAGGCCACCAGCGATAAGCTGGCGCCCACCCTCGACTTGTTTCGCGATGTTCTCCTCGAATCGCGCTTTGCCCCGGACGAGTTCGAACGCGAGCGCCGCGAGACCTTAGCGGCCATCGACCGACGCGAAGACCAACTTGCCCAGCGTGCCTTCCAACTCTTCAGCCGTACCGAGTTCCTCGAGCACCCGTACCGGCTGCCCATGCTGGGCGACCGGGAGGGCGTCGAGGCCTTCACCCCGGAGCTCGTTCGCGCCCACCAGGACCGGCTCATTCGAGCGCCCAACCTGGTGATCGCCGCGGCCGGGGACGTGGACGGTGATCGCCTGGCCGAAGACCTTTCCGAGCGGCTCGCGGGGCTTCCCGGGGGCGAGTTTCAGCCATCGTCTCCACCCGAGGAAATCAGAGCCGAAGGGATCCGCCGGGCGGCCGAAGAGAAGGACCGCGCCCAAGCGCATCTCGTGGTGGGCTTTCGCGGCCTCGCTGTCGACGATCCCGACCGTTTCACTCTCGAGATCATCTCGCAATTGCTGGCCGGCCAGGGGGGGCGACTCTTCCTTGACCTGCGCGATCGCCGCAGTCTCGCCTACTCGGTCAGCGCCATGAACGTCGAGGGCGTGGCCCCGGGGTTCTTCGCCGTCTATATCGGCTG
>CAWVXN010000252.1:0-4960 GCA_963933695.1 uncultured Myxococcales bacterium
GGAGTTCCTGCGCGCTGCAGGGGGGATGGGGGGATGGGGGGATGGGGGGATGGGGGGATGGAGAGTGCAGGGATGGGGCGTGGAGGGATGGAGAGAAATGGATGATGGAGGGATCGAAGACCGAGGGATGCCTTATTGGCGCTCATACCCGAAGGCATCGAAAGCAAATCCCCAGTTTTCATTCACTGTGGAAATGACGTCGGGCGGAAACTCGAACTTGTTCTTCTCGTAGGTTCCGAGTCCCTCCAAGTAGCTCTCGAGCTTCGGTCTCACTGCCTCGAAATCGCCGATTCCGAGAGTCTTGTAGATATTCTCCAGATTCTTGATGGGCTCGGCATCTAGGTCTTCGTAGCGAATTTCGACGAGATGGCCCTCGGGAATCAAATCTCTTTCGGCCAGATATTTCTTCATCTGCTTCTGGTATCCCGTGATCGTCCATTCGTCGATGGCATCCCAGCCAAACTCTTGAAGCACCGCGCCGGGCAGGGTCTTCTTGTACATATTGCGCATGGACTGGTAGACCGGGTAAGGGTTGCGCACGATATTGACGAAACGCGCATTGGGGAACATCTCGAGCAGAATCTTCACCCGAGCGGTGTTGGGCGGCGTCTTAAGAACCAGCCGCTTATAACCCGAGAGAATCGTGGCCTTCCGCAGAACCTCCATGTAGCCCTTCTTCCAGCCCTCGGTGGCCACGGGATCCTTGCCGAGATCGACCACGTAGCGGTCATAGAGTTCAGGAATCGCCTTGGGAAAGCTCATGACGTGAAGCGGGGCATGTTCAGTGGCGTTGATCATCGCCATTTCTTCTTCCTGGGGCCCATCCAGGGAGATCGCCACGTTGTCCATGGGACGCTTGGCCGGCAACCGACTGGCGAAGAGTTTGGGCAGCCACTTTCGTCCCATCAGCGCGATAGGATGCATCGCCGCCTGGTAGTTCGTCACCCCTCCCAATTGCGGATCCTGCCACATGAGATTGTGGAGATGGGTCGTGCCGCTGCGACCGAAGCCCAGCAGGAAGACCGGATCGCCGACCAACTCGGTTTTGCGGATCTTCGCTCCCCATCGCAGGTTCTCATACCAGCGTAGGGGCTGGATAATGCGCAGGAATGTCAGCCAGGATTTCTTGCGCTTGAGATAGCGCGGGTCCACCGAATGCTCGGCCAAGAGACGACGAGCCGCCGGGAGGGGCAGGAATTGCGACATGGATCCCATTCAGTATCTCCAATTCAATGGCCAAAGGCCGGTCTACTCGGGCAGATCCATTTTCCAGGCGACCCCATTGATATGGCCGCCACCATCGGCATGAATCGTATTGCCCGTCACAAAGCGGGAGTCCTCCGAAGCCAGGAAAACGACCACGGGACCAATATCCTGCTCGGGGTCCCCGGCGTATTGAATCGGGTTGCCTTCCACGATGGCTCGGGCGCCTTTGGGATCGAACTTTTCAAACCCCTGCCAGGAGGGCGTCGCCGCGAAGGGGCACAGAACGTTGCAGGTGATCCCGTACCGGCCCCACTCCACTGCCGCCGTCCGCGTCAGTGATCGCGCCGCCTCCTTCGACCCGTTGTACATCACCGTGTACTTGTGGGCGTTGATACCATTGAGGGAGGCCATGGTAATGATGCGGCCCCAGTTCCGAGCCTTCATATGGGGAAAGACGGCCTGCATCGCCCAGAACGAAGCGTAGTAGTTCACGCTCATGTAATCGTTCATCGCGGCATCGGTCATCGATTCGAATCGCGAAGTGCCCCCGGTGGGCGTTGCGTTGTTGACCAAAATATCCACGCCCCCAAAGGCGGAAACGGTTTCGTCCACCAGGCCGAGCACACTCTCACGCTGGGAAACATCCGTCTGTCGATAGAGCGCCTCGCCACCCGACTCGGCAAAGTCTTCGCGAATGCTCGCGACCACGGCCTCGCCCTTTTCCGCATTGCGATTGGCACAGACCACCTTGGCCCCTTCCCGGGCCAATGCCCGGGCGACTCCGTAGCCGACGCCCTGCCCCGCACCGGTCACGATGGCAACTTTGCCCTTCAAACGTCCCATGGATCGTGACTCCCCTGCCCTGCTCCGGGCCCTCGCCTCGCGTTTCCTTCATTGTATACAACTGTAAAGTGAGATATCAACCCGTGGATGGTCTAGACAGGCCGTCCGGAGGCAATTTCCCCATGGAACCCGGCGCGTCCCCCGATCTCCCAGAACCGACCCCCGACCCCGAAGCCCTCCCCCTTCGGGCTCGCCAAAGCCTCGCCACCCGCAACCGGATATTCGAGATCGCCCTGGCGGAGATCTCCGATTCGGGCCTTGCGGCGGTTCGTATCGAGCACATCGCCCGCAAGGCCGGCGTGACGCGGCCGACGATCTATGCCCATTTCCCCACCCGGGAAGATTTTCTCCGGGAACTCCAACGCCGTACCGAGGCCAGCGCCCTGGATGCCGTCCGCACCCGTATGCAGGAAAATCGGCGGGGAAATTTCCTGCACCGATTCGCCGATGCCACCATCGATCTGCTGGCCGCTGCCCATCCGGTTCTTCGTCGCGAAACTTTTGCGTTGATGTTGCGAGAACCGCGCGAGGAAGAGTGGATGGGCAACGCCCTGTTTGGCTTCCTCAAGGAGCAGATCGCCCGGGCTCAAGCCCGCGGCGAAATTCAGCCTACACTTCCCGCCCAAGTGCTCACCCGGATCGTAATGACTGCCCTCTTCGGATTTTTTGTCATCGAAACCGGAGAGCCGGCGGCCAGGAAGAAACAAGTCCACCAGATGCTCAATCTTTTGATCAACAATGCAACGACGTGAGGGAAGCATGAACGGAAAACTCGAGGGCAAAGTCGCAATCATCACCGGCGCCGGACAGGGAGTCGGGAGGGGAATTGCTCGCTGCATGGCAAAGGCGGGCGCTCGCTGCGTGATCGCCGACTTCAATGAAAAATCCGGGCGGCAAGTCGTCGCGGAGTTGGAGGAATTGGGGAGCCAAGCGCTCTTTGTCCATTGCGACGTAACCCAGCGGGCAAGCATTGATTCCGCCGTCAATCAAGCCGTCGATTTTTTCGGCCAAATCGACATACTCGTCAATAATGCCCAACGCGCCCCACTCACCCCCACTGCGGTGATGGACCATACCGACGAGATCATCGACCTCTGCTTTGAAACCGGTTTTCGGGGCACATTTCGCTTCATGCAGGCCGCCTACCCCCATCTCAAAGCCAGCCGGGGCAATGTGATCAATATCGCTTCGGGTGCAGGGCTCGAAGGCCTTGCCGGGCAGGCTGCCTATGGAGCGGCCAAGGAGGCGATCCGGGCGCTGAGCAAGAGCGCGGCCCGGGAGTGGGGGCGGGATGGCATCAACGTGAACATCATCTGCCCCCTGGCCAACTCTCCGGGAGTGGCCACCTTGCTCGAAAGAGCGCCCGAAATGGAGAAGCGAATGACCGCGGGGCAGCCCCTCGGGCGAATCGGGGATTGCGAAGAGGACATTGGCCCGGTCGCCGTTTTTCTCGCCAGCGAGGACTCGCGCTACGTCACCGGCCATACCCTGCCCGCCGACGGCGGCAGCTCGATGATTCGCTGAGCCTCTCGATGATTCGTTAAGAACCTGCCGCCCTCGACAAGCGCTCCGTATAAGCGCCCTGTATAAGCGCTCTGTATAAGCGCCCTGTATAAGCGCTCTGTATAAGCGCTCTGTATAAGCGCTCTGTATAAGCGCTCTGATACGCGGCCTTGGTAGGCAAGTACCCATAGGCAAACCCATAGGCAAAATTGGGTTAAGCTGGTCCCCCGCCCGGTGAGGGCCTTATCGCTTTTTGAGCCCCGGTACCGGGAGAGGTTGCCTCTGTGAGTTCTGCCGTCCCCGCCCCCCGACCCACCGTCAACCTCTCGACCAAGCTCTACTACGGTGTCGGCTCCGTTGCCTACGGGGTGAAGGACAACGGCTTCTCGTACATGCTCCTCATCTACTACAACCAGGTGCTGGGTCTGCCGGCAAGCTGGGTCGGTGCGGGCCTGATGGTGGCCCTGATTGTCGACGCCTTTTCCGACCCCCTGGTCGGATACTTTTCGGACAACCTCCACGCCAAGTGGGGGCGCCGCCACCCCTTCATGTACGCCGCGGCACTGCCCACCACAGTGGCCTTCTACTTCCTCTGGAACCCGCCTGGGGGGCTCTCTCCCTCCGAGCTATTCGCCTATTTCGTCGTCGTCTCCATCGCGGTGCGAACCTGCCTGACCTTCTACGAGATCCCTTCTACGTCGTTGGTCGCCGAGTTGACCGACGACTATGACGTGCGGACCTCGATGCTCAGCTTCCGGTATTTCTTCGGTTGGTGGGGGGGCCTCAGCATGGCGGTACTCGCCTATTTTTTCCTACTCCCTCAGGACAAGGGGGGCATCCTTTATGGACCCGGTTATGCCACCTACGGGGCCATCGGCTCGGTGATCATCTTCATCGCCATCCTGGTCTCGGCCCTGGGCACCCACCGGCATATTCCCAATCTCAAGCCTCCCCCAGCCAAGCGCCCATTTGAGATGAAGCGGACTGTCAAAGAACTGAAGGAGACCCTGGGCAATCGGTCATTCCTCGTACTTTTCGTTTCGGCCCTCTTTACCGCGATGGCCGCCGGCGTCTCCACCTCCCTCAACATCTACTTCAACAGCTTCTTTTGGGAACTCACCACCGTGCAGATGGGGACCCTCAACCTGCCCTACTTCCTTTCTGCCGGTGTGGCCCTCTTCCTGGCGCCCAAACTCTCATTGAAGGTGGGCAAGAAATACTCGGCACTTCTGATCGCCGGTTTGGCCTTCCTCGCGGCGCCGCTTCCCATCCTGCTCAGGCTGCTCGACCTCTTTCCCGCCAATGGAACAGAAACCCTTTTCTACACGCTCTTTGCCTTCGGGGCCGTCGAGGTCACGCTCATCATTACGGCGAGCATCCTGATTTCATCCATGGTGGCCGACGTGGT
>CAWVXN010000253.1:0-4953 GCA_963933695.1 uncultured Myxococcales bacterium
GTCTACGATCTTGAAGACGTGCGTGGTGTCGTCGTTGTCGTTGCGCAACGCCCTGAGCGCGCGAAAGGCAGCGCCCCAGCGAATGGGGTTGTGGGCCAGGGATGGCGGGGCGGTGGTGAATTGCATGAGTTGAGGTTCCTCTAAGTTCGATCGCCGATTCGTGCTCGGCTTTCGTGGTTATGTTTCGTTCCTGTAACTTACAATGGCGAAACCTACACTGGTGTAATATAAATGCAAGCATGCCGACGAATATTCCTCCGAAACCGCGACAGAATGACTTAGAGACAGCAGGAGCCCCTCGGGGCAAGCGGATGCCCAGGAAGGAACGCCGGCAACAACTGGTCAATGTCGCCTGCCCGGTATTCGCCGAGCGGGGTTACGACGCGACGAGCCTCGAAGAAATCGCGGAGCGCGCGGGCGTGTCGCGCCCGATTCTCTACAGCCACTTTGGCGACAAGCAGGGTTTGTTCGAAGCCGTGGTGGGCATGCAGATCGCGATGGTGGAGTCCGTTGTCATCGAAGCCCTCGCCCTACCCGGCGAGCCACGCGAACTCGTTGAACGTGGCATGCGCGCCTTCTTCACCTATGTCCGCGAACACCCGGACGGCCATGCGGTACTCACGCGGGACGCACCCGTTCACCTTTCAGATTCGGGGCTCGGCGTCATGCTCGACGGACTGACGAGCAACATCACCCAAGTGATTGAGTCCCAGATCGTTGCTCTCGAAAGCGATCCCGCGCCGGCGCCTATTTATGCCAATGCGCTGATCGGCATCGGAGTGCACGTCGGGCGCTGGTGGCGCGACCATTCTGAAGTATCGCTCCAAGACGTCACCACTCAAACAACGGAAATGATCTGGAGTGGGTTCGGTGGAATCATCGCCAAGGGACCGCCGACGGACGCCGACCCTCTCTCGAAAGCCCCTGTGTCCCCTCTTTAGCCTGCACTCCGCACCCCGCATGGCCAAGGGTGTCGACTGGGCCTTTGAAATTACTAGCCGCTTGGCGGGCCTATCGCTGGTAGACCCGGCAGCCTTTGCCGATGACGCAACGCGAGCCTCGGTGGTCCCTTGCCACCGCCGCCTCGATTGCCCGCACGGCATCCGTCAGGCCATTTATCGGGGGAGAGCGATTGTTGTCCTGACGGCAGGAATGCGCGAGGGTAACGAGTCACTTGGCTCAGCCGGAGTCCCCACTACTGGGCGAAGACTGACAGGAACCAGAGCTCCGTTAACGGTCCTTCCGGGATCCGCACCACCACCCACAACGTCCGGAGATTGAAAATGCAAAAGAAAATCTTCAACCTGCGCGGCGAACAAGCACAAAAAGTCCTGCAACTCTTCAAAGGCGTCGCCACCGATGAGGGGCGGCTTCCCTTTCACGATATCCACAGAAAGACTCTCGCGGCGATCGGCGCGCATATCTTTCAGTCCCGGGTCGATGTCGATTCTCTGGCATCGGATTTTGCGAGCGCGCAGGGGGCTATCGGGGATAACGAACTCCAGCACGAGATCACGCATATGGCTTCGGTCCTCGCGTATCTGGAACCCGAATCCATCGTGGCCAAAACCGAAGCCCTCGGGCGTCTGGCCGCCATCTGGGGCGTGAGTGACGCGACCATTAAGGGGGCCATGGCTTTCGCTCACGGAAGAAAATCCTTGATGGTTCTGGACAGCTTTCGGACGAACAAGCCCGAGCTGGGTCAAGGGATCTTTGCGCTCTCCTGGGGGTTTTTCAAAAGCTCGCTTCACCTCGACGGCAACAAAGAACGGCTGGATCGGTATGAAGGCTACCGCTCCCTTCCCGAGGACAGTCTGGGTCGAGCGCTGGCTGACTACTACGATGACAACAAATTCCCTTTGCCCGGGGCTGTCGATGCGCCCTTCTCCAACAATTTGAGAAATCATGACATCCACCATGTTCTGGCAGGTTACGACACAAGCCCGCTCGGAGAGCTTTGCGTCTACGCATTCGATGGGGCGCTATCGAAGAGCGATTATAGTGCCGCGACCGTCGGCTCGGTGGCACAGTTTCAACTCGGCTATATGCGCTACCCGGGCATCAATGCCTGGCACGGCCAATTCCAGCCCGACATGATCTACCGCGCCGCCGAACGGGGGCACGCGTGTCGGGTAAACTACCTCGATGAGGCGGTCGATTTCGATGCTCTCAAAGCGGAACCACTGGCTAGCGTCCGAGAGCGTTTCGGTATCGAGATCGACGGTGCTCTGGTCTGCGGGCCGCAGGACCCCTGGTGCGGGTCTCTGGGGCCGCCCGATGAAAGAGAAGATCCTAATATCGCCGAAGCGGGCAGTCTGACCTTCGATTAACGTGCCCACATCTCCGCCTGGGGTACAACGAAGAGCCCTTGGCGAGGAGCTTGGAAGCCTAGACATCCAGTCCGGCGACGCCACCAAAGCAACACGATCTAAAGAAGGCGTTGCCAGTCTCTGATCGCGGTCGTGGGGGGGGCGTGGGGCGAGGGGATGGCAGGCAGGTGTGGGGGGCGCGTGGGAATCAGCGGCGGTTTGAACCCGATGACCGAGGCCTCGGGGCATGAACCCGGGATCGACGATTTGCTCGCCGGGTAAAGCCGATGATCTTGTAGCCCCGGCTGCCGCCCAGGACTTCCGTGGTGCCCAGGTTTTCCAGGCCATCCTCGTAGGGCAGAGTGCGGTTGGCGACGATCAGGGCACGGCCACCCAGGGCCAGGGATTCTCCGAGGCGGGCGAACATGGAATGGGCCGGACGCAGGTCCACCTCTTTTCCGCCGTGAAAAGGAGGGTTGACTAGGGCCAGGTCGAAGTCAGCTTCGGGGCAGGGTTCCTCGGCATCCCACCAGTCGATTTGGCAGCGCGTTTCCAAGCCCAGGGCCGCTGCGTTCAGGCTGGCGCTGGCCACTGCCCGGGCGTCGGCGTCGAGCAGCAGTGCGGTGGCCTCGGGCCAGCGGCTCAGGGCCGAAAAGGCCAGGGGACCGATTCCGCAACCCATGTCCAGGACTCGTCGGGGGGACGGTTGCTCGGCCAGGGTTTCAAGCAGCAACTCGGTGCCCACGTCCAAGCGCTTTGCGCTGAATACGCCGGGCTCGGCGTGGAGCATCGGGCGGGTTCCGTCGGGCAAGGGGAGGGCGATCCGGGTGGACTCCGCCGAGAGGGGGCCGGGTCCGTGCCCCCGCTCGAAGGCGACAATCCGTGCGTGGCGCCGATTGGCGAGGATGCGGGGAGCTTGTTCGAGTTCACGGGCCAATCGCTTGACCGCGGACGTTACGCCCAGATCGTTGCCGCCGCAGAGCAGCAGCCGGCCCCCGGGCTCCAGGAGCTCCCAGGCGCACAGCAGATCGCGCCAACTCGCGGCACGGCTTTTTTGCAAGTGCACCAGGGCCTGGGAAAAGCGGACCTCCCCGGGATCCGGAGCCTCGGAACGGACATCCACTCCTGCTGCGGTGGCTTCGAGCCAGGCCGTGCGCCAGGGCAGGATGCCCAGTCCCCCGTGTCGGGCCGCGGCGTGGTAGCCCTGGAATTCGCAAAGGGGGAGGGGCAGGAGTACGCCCGGGTCAAAAATCAGTTCATCCGCAGCCATGAAGGAACCATAGACGATACCCGGGTCCGGCTCGCCCCCGCTGCGGTTATCCCTCGGCCCCGGGTCTGAGTGCTTGGAGGTGGGGGTTGAGAAAGCGGCACTCGGGATCCCACTGGTCCCGGACGCGCCACCAATCGGCCCAGCGTGGGTACAAGCCCGCCAGGTCGTCCCCGGACTGGAAGTGAACCTTGCCCCAATGGGGCCTGCCCGCGTACCCGCGAAAGATGGCCTCGCACGCTCGGAAAAGGGGCTCGTCGTCCTGGTCGACTCCCTGGTGGACCGAAAGGGTCACGGTCTCGCGCCGGTAGGCGGTGGAGAGCCAGACGTCGTCGCCGGCGAGGGTTCGGTATTCCAGGGGCCAGGCAAGATCGGGGAAGTCCCGATGGAGCATTTTACGCAGGGCACGAAAACAGTCGGCACCATGTTCTTTGGGAATCGAGTATTCCATTTCGGAGTGTTTGTCCGGCCGATGGTTGGCGAGGACTTCGTCGCTCCAGCCGCGTCGCTTTCCCTCTTCGGCCAGGGGATAGACGGGCTCGGCGTCGGTTTCCGCGAGGGATTTGCAAGCGGCCCGGTCGCTGCCCGGCATCCAGAAGAACTCAAAATGCCGGGTGGCGCCGGTGAGTTCGTCCAGGCGGTCCAGCACGGCATCCACGGGTTCGAGCCAGATCTTTTCCTGGAGCCGGTAGGCGGGGCGAACCCTCAGAGTGAGTTCGCTCAGGATGCCGAGACCGCCCAGGTTCAAGCGCGCGGCTTCGAAGAGTTCGGGTTCCCGTTGGGCCGAGCACTCTTCGACGGACCCGTCGGCCCGGACGATCCGGGCGCCGAGCAGCCCCGCGGAAAGGTTTCGGAGCGCGCTTCCGGTTCCGTGGGTTCCTGTGGCCACGGCCCCGGCGATGGCCTGGCGGTCGATATCGCCCTGGTTGAGCAAAGCCACGCCCTGGGCCCGCAAGGGGGCGCCGAGGTCGGCGATTCGGGTTCCGGGACGCAAGCGGGCGGTCAGAGTCTCTCCATCGGCGTGGACCACGCCGGTCAATTGGGCGAGATCGAGGAGGACGCCGTCGGTGGGGACCAGGGGCGAGTGACTGTGGGCCGCGCCGACGACCCGGACCGAGAGCCCACGATCGGCCGCGCTGCGAACCGCCTGGACGATTTCGTCCTCGCTGCCTGGGGTGAGGATCGTGTGGGGTGCGGCGTGGATCCGCCCCGACCAATTAGACCATTCCGCCATGGGGACTGTCGCCGCTTTCGTTGTCGTGTCTGTGTGGGGGGAGATGGGTGGGGGATGGGTGCGGGTGGGATCGGGGTGGGGAGGAGTTCCGCCGGGCGTCTTCGCGTCCGGCATCGTTCCGCCCGGTGCCGCCGAGAGTCTTG
>CAWVXN010000254.1:0-4949 GCA_963933695.1 uncultured Myxococcales bacterium
CTGCGGCGATCACCGGCTTATAGAGTGGGAAGCCGCGAAGAATCGCATCGGTAAAAACCCCCGGCTGCTCGAGAATCCGGCGATCCCATTCGTCCTCGGGCGCCCGGGCACCCGTCATCAGGGGCATGGTGAGTTTGAGGTCGCCCCCGGCACAGAAATCCGTGTCCCCGGCGCCGGTCAGGATGGCCACGCGCAGATCGTCCCGGTCGCGAAACGCGTGCCAAGCCTCGCAAAGTAGAACCAGCATCTGGGGGCTCAAGGCGTTGCGGGCCTCCGGCCGGTTCATCACCAGAGTCATCACACCGTCTTGTTCTTCCACAAGCAGATGCGGGGTGGGTTTGGCTCCCTCGGGCATGGCGGTTCCTCCTTCTGACACGGTCCCCGGGGCCCCAGCGCCGGATTCGGAACCGTAGTGGATCCGGCGCGGGATGGAATCGTCTGGGATAGGCTTTGCCCAATGCCCACGCCGCCTCCCCTCCCCCAGGAACTCGCCCTAGTCGAAGGGCCCCTGCCAGCCGGGGTCGCCGAGGGCTCAATTCTCGGACTCGGCGCCTACGCGGCCGGGGTCCGGGCCCTGGTCGACCTGGGCTTGGTTCCCCCGGACGTTTTGACCGGCATGACGCTGCACCTGCTCAGCCGCCAGCCCCGTCGGCCCAAGGGCTCCGAGCCCCGCAAGGGGGTCATCGAGGGCGGGGTCTGGGTTCGAGAGCAGGTCACCTACCACGCGCCCATGCGCATCGACGAACCCATTCAGGTCAGCGGAAAGGCCGTCCGACGTTTTTCTAAAAAGGGGCGCCGCTACGGAGTCACGATCTCCGAAACTCGGGGCGATGACGGACGCCTACTGGTTTCAAGTTGCACCACCGGACTGCTCTCCTATCGCCGAGACCCCGAACTCGCCGATGCCCACGAGGGCCTCGCCGAAAGCGAACTCGAGTTGCCGGGTCCGGATTGGGAGGCGGCCCCGGGCAACCCCAGCCTGGAGCGCCTGAGCGCCGTGGTTCCCGGCGAAATCATTGCCGGCGAGCGCGCCCGGGTCAGCCTGGCCATGATGCAGCAACGCGACGCCGGCCGGGACGACAACCCGATCCACACCGATCCCGCGGTCGCCGCGCGCGAGGGACTGGCGGCCCCCATCGCCGGAGGCTCCCACGTTCTTTCCTTTGTCCAGAGCCGACTGATGGAACAATGGGGGCCCGAGTGTCTGCTCCACGGCGCACACTTCGACGTCCGCTGGATCGGACAGACCTACGCGGAGAGTCACGTGTTGCCCCGGGCCCGAGTGGTGGAAGTCGCCCCGGACCGAATCGGCTGTGACATCGAAGTCGAAGGCGAGGACCGCACCCTCCTGCGGGGAAAAATGATGCTTCCCCTGGCGGGCGTGTCTCGGTGAAAGCGGGCGCTCTGGCCGGCGTTCGCGTGCTCGACTTGGCGGACGAATCGGCCGCCTTCACCGGACGTATCCTGGCCGACCTGGGCGCCGAGGTCATCCTCATCGAAGCTCCCGAAGGTGGAAGGCTTCGCCACCGGGCGCCCTTTCTCCACGGCCGACCCAATCCCGAGCACGCCTTTGGGCATCTCTACTACAACGCCAACAAGCGCTCCCTGGTCTTGGATCCAACCGATCCCGGGAGACGCGCCGACTTCGAGCGGTTGATCGCCAGCGCCGACGTCCTGATCGAAACCGCCGCCGTGGCCGAACGTGAGGTACTCCGACTCGACGACCCCGGGTTGCGAGCCCTCAACCCCAGGCTCATCCACGCCTCGATTACCCCCTTTGGCCCCGACGGCCCCTGGCGGGATTGGCGGGCGACGGATCTGGTCGCCGAAGCCGCCAGCGGTTTGCTCTGGCTGTGCGGAGAGCGCCGCGCCCCGCCCTGGCACGGCAGTGGGCGACCCGCCTTCTCCATGGCCAGCCTGGCGGCGGCCACGGGGATCATGGCCGCACTCACCGCCCGGGATCGCCCGGACCAAACCGGGGGTGCCCACCTGGAACTCACGCTTCAGGAAGCCTCCAGCATGGCGGCACTTCAGTCTGCAACGCCGACCTTCTGGTCATGGTTCGGACAAATTCCCGGGCGTCCCGCCCTCTCCAACGCCGTGCAATGCCGGGATGGCGGCTGGGTCGGACTGCTGGTTCGCCCGGTCAGCTTCGAAAAGTTTCGCGAGTGGGCCATCGAAGCCGAAACCCCCACCCAACTCGCCCCGGACGATGCCCACTGGGCCGAACTCTATGCACCCCGGGAAGGCAATCCCGTCGCCGCGGTGCTGCTTGAACTCGCCGCGCGCTACGACCGGGACGACTTTGCCGACCGCGCAGCCCAGGCAGACACCATTTGCCTGCCCATCATGGATTTCCCGAGCATGGAGACCCACCCGCAATTCACCGAGAACCGTCAGTTCGTGGATGTGAAAAATGAGCCCTTGGGCGAGGCCCTCAGCTTCACCCGCAGCCCGGTGGATGCGGTCTCGGGGGAGGTGGCGATTCGATGCGCGCCGGTTCTAGGAGCGGACACGGCCGAGGTCTTGAAATCCTTGGAGAAGCCGCCGTCCCTCCCCCAACCCGAGGGCCAAACCCTGAACCCCTATCGGGCCCTCAACGGGATCCGGGTGGTGGATTTCTGCTGGGTGCTGGCTGGCCCCCTGGGCACGCGCCTGCTCGCAAGTTTCGGTGCCGACGTGATTCGGGTGGAATCGAGCCGGCGCATAGACGGGATGCGAAGCCAGTCGGGTCCCGACGGCAAACCCCATACGGACCTCGGCGGTCTCTTCAACACCGCCAATGCAGGCAAGCGATCCCTCACGGTTGACCTCGCCCATCCCCAGGGCCGGGAATTGATCCTCGACCTGGTCTCCCGAGCCGATGTCGTCACCAATAATTTTCGACCCGGCGCTCTGGACCGCATGGGACTCGGCTACAGCACCCTGTGCGCGCACAAACCGGACATCGTGCTCCTCAACCTTCCCGGGACCCATCCCCACGGCCCTTGGAGCCAGCGGCCCACCACGGGCAACGCCGTCATGGCCGCCTCGGGCCTCAATCAGTTAATGGGTTTCCCGCATCAGCGTCCCCGGGGCTATGGGGTCGCCTATGCGGACTTCACCTCCCCCTACTTGTTGGCCACGACCGTGATGGCAGCTCTGCGACTCCGGGACCAGGGCGCAGGGGGCCGGGAGATGAACCTCTCGCAACTCTCCGCCACCATCGCCTTGCTCGGCCCCGAGTGGATGCAGTACGCGAAGACCCGCCAGGCCCCCGAGCGCGCCGCCAATCGCGACGCCAACGCCTGCCCTCACGGCGTCTTCCCGACCCAAGGCGACGACGAGTGGATCGCCCTGGCTGTCGAAGAGGAAGAACAATGGCGAGCCCTGTGCGGCCTGATGGAACGTCCGGAACTCGCCGCCCAGGCGAATTTTAAAAATCACAGCGCCCGCAAGGCGAACGAAGACGCGCTCGATGCGACGCTCTCGGCATGGACCTCTCAGCACGATCGTTGGACGCTGGCCGAGCGCCTCCAAAACCTGGGCATCGCCGCCGCCCCGGTGGAGAACCTGCAGGATACCTATGAGCGGGATCCCCAAATGCGCCACCACTACCAGAAACTGCGCCATCCCCTGGCCCCCGATCTCGATCTGCCCATCGATCGCGAAATCATCCGCTTCTCGGGACTCGAGCACACCATCCAACGCGGTCCCCTATGGGGTGAGCACAACGAGGAGATCGTGCGCGACGTGCTGGGGCGCGATGAGGATACGTACGTGCAATGGGTGCTCAATGAGGTGCTGAGCTGAAGGACTCGGGGCTTCCCTCACCCCATGGCCGCCCACGTCGTCTGGGGGATGGGCTCATGGCTCGAGCTCAACGCGAAGTTCTGGGGGGATCAGCGAACGCCTCGCGTGTTGCGTCCACGGGTCAGGACGTTACGGACGTGGGTCTCGAGGCTCAACCTCTAGACCCAGGGCTACGAGACCAGGCATAGTAAGGGGTAGGACACAGGGGTCAATTGGCGCGGTGATTACCCACATATCGCCCATTCTCGAACCGGGCGAAGAAGTACTCGAGCATCGGATGATTGATGGGGGCGTCGCTGTCATCGGGTTCCAGGTTTTGCTCCGCTACGTAGGTCGAGTGCTCCGCCCCATCGACGAGTACGTGGTACCAGGGCTTGTCCTTCGGAGGACGCGATCTTGCAACGGCCTCGTACCACTCCTCGGTCGATTGAAAATCGGGATCAACGTCAACGATGACGCCGCGATACTGAAAGAGTCGGTGATAAACCAGATCGCCAATTCCGAATTGTGTTCTGCTGATATTGGTTACGGTTCCCATATTTCCTTCCCTACCTCTTTACTCCGCCACTCGAATGATCGTGGTGCCGACGGTCCCGCCGGCGAGGAGTTCGACGAAGGCTTCTCCCGCACTTTCGAGGCCATGGAACTCGGTCATCCGTGGGACGAGCTGTCCACTCTTGATCCATGTCAGTAGTTCGGTCCGCGCCTCTTCGTAGCGCCGCGCAAAATCGAAGACCAGGAAGCCTTCCATCTTGACTCGATTATTGACGAGCAATCCCGGTATGCCACGAGGACTGCCGGCGGGATTCGACGTGTCGTACTGACTGACGGCACCGCAACAGACGATCCGTCCATGAGCGTTCATGCGAAACAGGGCACTGCCCAGGATGTCGCCGCCCGTATTGTCGAAATAGACATCGATCCGATCGGGTGTGGTGGCCTTAAACGCGGCACGGAAATCGGAGTTCTTGTAATTGACGGCGGCGTCGAAGCCCAGTTCCTTGGTGAGGATCTGGCATTTCTCGTCCGAGCCCGCGACACCGACGACTCGACATCCTTTCAACTTGGCGATCTGGCCGACCATGTGACCGACGGAACCAGCCGCGGCGGAGACGACGACGCCGAGGAGCCCCTGTGGCTCTCGCTGCACGACATGG
>CAWVXN010000255.1:0-4931 GCA_963933695.1 uncultured Myxococcales bacterium
CTCGGAGCATGGCGAAGGCCTGGGGGCTGGTGACCTCGTGTACCAGGTGGGTTCCGATGAAGAGTTGGGTCTGGCCTCCGGGCAGCTCGCAAACCCGGTGGGCCCGCCAAGTCTTCCCGAACAGATGGGTCGGTTTTTTGCTCATTGAATCATTCCACGTGGTGGCAGGGAGAGGGGCCGGGACCCCCTAAAGACTGGGGCATAGCACGGCCTCCGGATCTCGGCCCCTCGGCCGGATCAGGCGCTATTTGGGCCGGCAGCCCCCGGGTGAGCGGATCGGGGCCGAGTGGGCGCCCCGGGTGGCAGCGATAGGGCTGGGAATACCCCGGTGACCGATTGGAGGACATCGATGTTCAAGTTCGAGGGATTCATCGAGGAAAACTGCGGGCTGGCCCCGGGTACCGCCGGCCTGATCCGCCGGCTGCCGGGTTCCCTCAAGGCCTTCAATAATCGTTTCTGCCTCTTCATCGTGTACCGGAAGAAGTTCCGTGCGCCGGATTCGCGAGGTGGCTGTACTCGGGGGAGGATCGCGGCCTCAGACGCGCTGAATTCAGCATGACGAGTGCGGTGCAGGCATGCCTCTGGCTGGCGGCCGGGCCGAGATCGGTTGTAAGGTCTGCACTTCGCCGCTGGGTTCCAGATTCCGGTGGGCATCCAACTCCATTCGCATTTTCGACCCCTCCTGGAGGTGGGGAATTCTCATGCCCGGTGAATGCACCCCCCAGTTACGAGAAACCATTGAGAACACGATTCGCTTCCTGGCCGTCGATGCGGTCAATGCAGCCAATAGCGGGCACCCCGGGGCCCCCATGGGCTTGGCCGCCGCGGCTTTCGAACTCTTCGACAATCATCTTCGCTTCGATCCGAGCGACCCCGATTGGCCCCTGCGCGACCGCTTTGTGCTCTCCGGGGGGCACGCTTCCATGCTCCTTTACGGGATGCTGCACCTCTACGGCTATGCGCTTTCCCTGGATGAGATTCGGGCCTTTCGCCAATGGGGCGCGCAAACCCCCGGTCATCCGGAATTCGGACTGACGCCCGGGGTGGAGACGACCACGGGTCCCCTGGGTCAAGGTTTTGCCCATGCTGTGGGAATGGCGTTGGCAGCGCGCATGGCTCGGAGCCGCTTCCAAGGCGTGGCGAGCCCGGACCAGACCGCTCCCGGCGAACATTTCGTTTACGGCATGATGGGCGACGGCGACATGATGGAGGGGATCACCAGCGAGGCGGCCTCCCTGGCGGGCCACCTGGGCCTGGGGAACATGATCTTCATCTACGACGACAATGAGATCACCATCGACGGGGGGACCGAACTCTCCTTCGGCGAGGATATCCCCGCTCGTTTTGTCGCTCAGGGCTGGCACGTTCAAGGCGCCCTCGACGGCCAAGCGGTTTCGGAACTCGGAGAGGCACTGGAGGCGGCCCGAGCCGAGATCGATCGTCCCAGCTTGATCGTTTTGCGGACCGTGATCGGTCGCGGCAGTTCGGCGGTGGCCGGTACGAACAAGGCCCACGGTTCGCCCCTGGGTGCGGAGGAAGCGGCTCGCGCGAAACAGGCCGCGGGTTGGCCGGAGGATCCGAACTTTTTGGTGCCCGACGCCGTGCGCGGATATTTCGAGGGGCGCATCTTGGATAAGAAGGTCTCCCGGGCAGCTGTCGAAGCCCAGCATCAGGCCTGGCGGGAAGCCAATCCGGAAAACGCCGAGGCTTGGGATGCGGCCCGGGATCGCAAACTACCCGGAAATCTGGGCGAGAGGCTCGCCGAGGGGTTTGCCGGCGTCGACGCCGCCACCCGGAAACATTCCGCCGCCGTGCTGGCGCGCCTACACGAAATCGTTCCCAATATGGTGGGCGGCTCGGCGGATCTCGCGGGCTCCGCCGCACCCCCCATCCTGAAGGAGCACGGCATCGTCGGTCCCGGGGCTGGACCGGACACCGATCCCTTCGCCGGACGGAATATCCACTTCGGAGTGCGCGAGCACGCCATGGGGGCGGTGGTCAACGGCATGGCGCTGGATGGGACTTTCATCCCCTACTGCGGGACCTTCCTGATCTTCAGTGATTACATGCGCCCGTCGATTCGCCTGGCGGCGCTGATGAAGCTGCGGACTCTCTTTGTCTTTACCCACGACTCCTTCTACGTAGGTGAGGACGGCCCCACCCATCAGCCTGTGGAGCAACTCGATAGCCTGCGCGCGGTTCCCGGCCTGACGATTTTCCGTCCGGCCGACGGGGTTGAGACCGCCATGGCGTATGCCTGGGCGCTTCAACATGCCCAGGGCCCGGTCTTGTTCGCCTTGACGCGTCAGGGTCTCAAGGCCCTATCCAGGCCTACGGACTTCGAATTGGAGGACGTTTGGAAGGGCGCCTACTTGGTGCGTGATCCGGCCAAAGGGGCGGATGTGGTGCTGGTGGCCAGTGGGTCGGAGGTTTCCCTGGCCTGTGAGGCCGCCGAGGTGTTGGCCGCCGGTGGAGTCGAAGCCCGGGTCGTGTCGATTCCCAGCTTGGAGCTTTTCTTCGCCCAGTCCGAAGCCGAGCAACTGGCCCTGGTGCCCGACGACGGCACCCCTGTGGTGGCCATCGAAGCGGGGCGGGGCGAGAGCTACCGCCGTTTGGTGGGACGCAGGGGCTTGATCATAGGGATGACCCGTTTCGGCGAGAGTGCACCGGCGGACCGGCTCGCCGAGGAGTTCGGATTTACGCCGAAGGCCGTGGCGACTCGGGTCGGGGAGCACCTGGCGGGTTCTTGATCCCCTAGGACTTGCGGGTTCACCCGGTCGATTATCGGTAGTCGTGACCCGCCGGGAGGGGTTGGCCGGCTTCGGACGCCTCCGAGTCGCCTTTCCCCAGGTTCAGGGGAGCGAGGTGGCGGAGCTTGACGTGAATTACCCCGTCGACGCTTTGCAGGGGCCCCCGGATCTCCACCAAGCTTGCGGCGTTGAGGGCAACCCTGAATCGCTTGGCCTGGTCGGGGGTCACGATGGCGTTGGAAAGGCCTGTTTCATCTTCGAGGGTGAGGAAGAGGAAGCCCTTCGCCGAACCGGGCCGCTGGCGCACAATGACGTGCCCCGCGGTGTGGACCGGGGTGCCATCGGGGGTACGCCCCAATTCGGCGGCGGTGAGCACGCCGCGCGCGCGCAGGGCAGGGCGCAGGTGCGCCATGATCTGAGGTCCCGGTGTGAGTCCCGAAAGTCTGTAATCGGCCAGAGTTTCTTCCAGGGCTGAGAGCCCGGCGAGACCGGGGTCCGAGGAATCCCGGGCCCCTTGCCCTGCGAAGAGCGAGGTGGTGTCGCGTTCGATCCCGGCGACTTGCCAGAGGGCGGCGCGGCGCTCTCGGGGCGTGGCTTCGAGTCCGGCCAGAGCGCCGAGCCCGGCCAGGGCATCGAGTTCGCTGGAAGCCAGGGGTACGCGCTTGACGAGGTCGGCCAAGTTGAGAAAAGCGGCCTCGTCCCGTTCGGCCTCAAGCCAGTTGCCCGTGGCCTCCCGGAGTCCCTTGACGAAGCGAAGACCCAAGCGAAGGGCAGGGGGGCTGCCCGGGGTGGTTCCGGGCTGGAGATCGCAGGGCCAACGCGACTCGGTGACGTCGATAGCGCGCACCTCGACCCCGTGGCGCTGAGCGTCCTTGATCAGGGTGGCGGGACTGTAGAACCCCATGGGCCAGGCATTTAGCAGCCCGGCGAGAAAAGCGGCGGGGTGGTGGCATTTCAGGTAGGCGGACGCGTAGGCGATGAGCGCAAAGGAGGCCGAGTGGGATTCGGGAAACCCGTAGAGCGCAAAGGCCGTAACCTGCTGAACGATTTCCTCCTGGGCCAGGGGGGGGATTCCCTGGCGCGCCATGCCCGCTCGGAGCCGCGCTTCGATTTTATGCATGCGCTGGGTGGAGCGCTTGAACCCCATGGCGCGCCGCAACTCTTCGGCCTCGCCGCCGCTGAAGCCCGCCGCCGTCATGGCGACCCGCAGCAATTGCTCTTGGAAGATAGGGATGCCCAGGGTTCGCTTCAGGATCGGCTCAAGGCAGGGATGGGCATAACGTACGGGCTCTCGTCCGGCGCGCCGGTTCAGGTAGGGGTGAACCATTTGGCCCACGATGGGCCCCGGTCGAATAAGGGCGATTTCCACCACCAGGTCGTAGAAGCACCGGGGCTTCATCCGGGGCAGGGTGGCCATCTGGGCCCGGCTTTCGATCTGGAAGACGCCCACCGTATCCGCGCGGCAGAGCATCGCGTAGGTGTCGGGGTCGTCCGGGGGCAGGTGGGCAAGGTCGATCTTTCGGCCCTCGTGGCGTTCGATCAGGGGGATCGTCTCCTCGAGAGCGGCCAACATACCGAGGCCCAGGAGATCGATCTTGATGATGCCGAGATCCGCGCAGTCCTCCTTGTCCCATTGCACGATGCGCCGCCCCGGCATGCGGGCGGGTTCGATGGGTACGACTTCGTCCAGGCGCCCAGCGGCGATCACGATGCCGCCGCTGTGCTGCCCCAGGTGCCGGGGCAATCCCTGGACCGCGTTCACGAGTTCGATCAGGCGGACGATTCGCGGTGCCGTGGGATCGACCCCGGCCTCGCTGATTCGCGCCACCAGGGCATCGGAGTTTTCCGGGCCGTTTGCGTCGAGGTCCAGGCGAGAGAGCCGGCGGGCCAGGGTGTCGATGGTTTCCGGAGCCAGGCCCACCACTTTGCCCATCTCACGCACCGCCATGCGTGTGCGGTAGGTGATGACGTTGGCCGTCATGGCCGCGCCCTGTTGGCCGTATTTCGCAAAGACGTGTTGGATGACCCGCTCGCGTTGATCCCCGGATGGCAGGTCGAGGTCGATGTCCGGCCACTCCCCGCGCTCCTCGGAGAGGAAGCGCTCGAAGAGCAGGTCCATCCCGACCGGATCCACCGCCGTGATGCCCAGGGCATAATAGACCGCGCTATTGGCCGCGGAAC
>CAWVXN010000256.1:0-4890 GCA_963933695.1 uncultured Myxococcales bacterium
ACAGGCAGCGGCCCCGAGGGCGCTGGCCCGAGAAGCGGCACAAAAGAAAGGGCTCTTTAAATGGCCGCGGCGGCCGAACAGTAGTTCGGACCCCTGCACCCCCGGCCGGACGTGGCCCCAACCCAGAGAGCCCAGGACAGACCATGCCCAATCAGACCGCTTCGTTCCTCGGGAGCCTACGCGGGCTTCTAGCCACCCTGTTCGCCGCCCCTCTCCTCGGCCTGACAGCCGCGCCCGCCCTCGCCCTAGATGGCTTGTGGGATGCCCAGCGCTTTTCGCCGACGGAACTCCCCAAGACCCTGCTCCCCGCCCCTTTCGCGTTCGGCCCGGAGAACGGCGACTCCCTCCTCGTCCGGACACTGGGCCAGCAGGACGATTTTGCTTTTGCGGGGCTCGTCGAAAGGCTGCACCGGATTCCCTTACGCCCGGTCGTTCTCGGGGATACCCCTCGGACGCCCGTGGACCCGGACCGAAGCCTGGGCCTCGTGGTACAGCTTCCCTTCTCGCTCTGATTGCTCTGATCGGCGAGCCAATGGCGCGCTGACCGACGCTTCAACGGTCCATCAAAAAAAAGCCGGACACCCCCCCGCTCGGGGGCAAGAGATCAAAGGCGCTCGCGGATCGTCTTCCAGAGTTCGTAAATACCCTGCTTGGTCTGGGCGGAAGTCAATTGCACCGTCACCGAACGGCTGCCGATTTGAGCCCTCAGTTCCTTGGCTCGCTTGGCACGGCGCATGGGCTTGAGCTTGTCGCCCTTGGTGAAGACCACCATCACCTCGATACCCCGCTCGGCCAGCCAATCGAGCAGCAGGGTTTCGTCTTCGGAAAAATCCCTGCGCAGGTCCTGAAGCAGGATGGCCAAGCGCAGGGCCTCACGCCCTTCGAGGTAGCTTTCGATCAGGCCCTGCCAGCTCTCGCGCTCCTTGCGCGATACCCGGGCCCAGCCATAGCCCGGCAGATCCACGAACATGACCTCCCTGGAGTCTGCATCGACCTCAAAGAAATGAATCATCCGGGTCTTGCCAGGGGTTGAGCTCGTTCGCGCCAGTTGTTTTCGCTGAACGAGCGCGTTGAGCAGGCTCGATTTGCCCACGTTGGAGCGACCCAGGAATGCGATCTCGGGCCGGGTCGCCTCGGGGAATTGGGACAACAGAGCGCAGGACCGATTAAGTTCCGCTCGTCGAATTTTCACGTTTCTCCCTCGATCGTGTTCTGGGCTTGGGCTTCGAGTGCGGGAAGGACCTCTGCCAGCCTGGCCAGCGCCTCGTCCAAGGCCTCTTCACTCACTGCGTAACAAAAGCGCAACATGCCCTCGGCCGCCGCTCCAAAATCAATGCCCGGAGTCGTCCCCACATGCGCCCGCTCGAGCAGCTCCGAGGCCAGCTTACGCGAATCGCTTCCGAAACGGCGAGCATCGGCCAGCACATAGAACGCTCCCTCGGGCAATCGGGGAACACCAAAACCCAGATCCCGAAGGCCATCCACCAACCGCCCGCGCCGGCGCGCACACGCTCGCCGCAAGTCCTCCGCCGCCGGAGCGCCGCCCTTCAGTGCCGCGATACCCGCGTGCTGAACGAAGTGATTGGCCGAGATGAAAAAATTTTGCTGCATGGTCTGAAGCGCGCGGAGAGACCACTCCGGCGCCACCACCCAGCCAAGCCGAAAACCCGTCATGGCATAACGTTTCGAGAAACCATCGAGGACAAACGCTTCGTCGGAGATTTCCAGAACGGAAGTAGTTTCGGCTCCGTCGTAGACCAGGCCATCGTAGATCTCGTCGGAAACCAGGGGCGGACCGAGTTGCGCGAGAGCCTCAAGGGTCTCGCGATCATGAATCGCTCCGGTGGGATTGGCCGGAGAGGCCACCACGATGGCCCGAGTTCGCGGGGTCAGGGCGGCCCGGACGGCATCCGGGTCGAGGGCAAAGCCGTCTTCGGCCCGGGTGGGGACCAGCACAGGCTCTCCCCCGTAGTGGCGAATAAAATTGGGGTAACAGGGGTAGTGGGGGGTAGCCATCACCACCTCGTCTCCCCGATCCACGAGCAGGGAGAAGAGCAAGAGCATGGCGGGCGAAGTCCCCGCCGTCACCATGATCCGGGCGGGATCGGGCGCGACACCCGAACGGCGTTGGCAATCCTCGGCGATGGCCTCACGCAGCGCCCCAAGCCCACGGCTGTCGGTGTAGTGGGTTTGGCCGTCCCGAAGTGCGCGTTCGCAGGCCTCGACGACGCAGTCCGGCGCCGGGAATTCCGGCTCACCGATCTCAAGGTGAATCACACGGGCCCCGGCGGCTTCCAGTTCAAAGGCTCGCTCCATGATCTCCATGGCGAGAAAAGGCTTGAGGGCACGAGACGAATCGGTACGCATGTCCGGGGGGTAGCCACACGCCCGGCAAGTGTCGAGGGCAGGTGGCCAAGTATCTGAATTTGGTAGCTTTTCTGATTGCTGGCGGTTTGACGTCCGAGCCACGCGCGGCTACCCTCGGCTCGCTCTTAGGGAGCCCGACGGGGGCCCTACTCTCCACGGCACCGATCCACTCCAATCCACACAGATCCACTCCAATCCACAGAGATCCACAACAACTCACTCCGCACGCACGCAGTCGAAGGGCACACAGATGTCAAAGGGCGCGCAAATTACGGTAGGGGCGGCGTTGGTCGCCCTGCTACTCGGCTGGTACGGCTACACGAACCTCCAGGGCAAAGCCGCCTTCCAGTACTACCAGAACCTCAACGAGTTCCTGGCGGAAAACAAGGAACTCGAGGGACGATCCTTGCGGGTGCACGGCTACGTGGCCAACGATTCAATCCACCGCGACCTTGAAGCCAAGAACGTACGTTTCGTGGTGCAGAACGACCCTCCCCACGCCGGCATCACCGGAGAGCAGACCCTCGAGGTCCTCTATCTCGGACTGGAAACACCAGACATGTTCAAGGATGGCGCCGAAGTTGTCATCGAGGGTCGAGTCCAGAACCACCGGACCGATACCCTCTTTCTCGCCGACAACCTCATGGCTAAATGCCCATCGAAGTTCGAGGCCAAGGCGCTCGAGGGCGAAATGGGCGAGGGCGAATCGGGCGAGCCCGTCAATCTCTAGTTCATCGGCCAGCCAGGCTTTGGGCTCGAGCCCCGAATCGGAGCAGGAGAAGCCCGCCCCGTAGAAAATCATCGGACAAAAGCAACACGTCGAATTTGAGCGCTCGGCGCCAAGCCGGCGCTTGAATCAGGGAGCAATTTGATGTCCGAACTCGGACTCTATGCGATCCGCCTGGGCCTGTTGGCCGCGGGTGCCGGGATCGTGGCCGGAATCTATGCGGGCCTCAAGCGGAGCTCGGACTGGGGCCGGGTGGCCGAACGCGCGGTCTACCTGGTTTTCGGCTTCCTGGCCGTGGCCATGTTTGCCCTCTTCTGGGCTTTGGCCCAGAACGACTTTTCTCTGGCCTACGTGGCCCAACACTCGGCGCGCAGTATGGAACTTCACTACCGCCTGGGTGCACTCTGGGGCGGCCAAGCGGGCTCCTTGTTGCTCTGGGCGTTCCTCCTCATGGCCTTCGGGTCCGCCGGTGTCTTTGCCAACCGCAAACTGCACCCGAGCCTGATTCCCTGGGTCGCCGTGATGCTTTTGCTGAACGCCGCCTTTTTCCTGGGCCTGCTTGAATTTCTGACCAATCCCTTCGAACGCCTTCCCCACGACCAGGTGCTCTCGGACGGCCAAGGCTTGAACCCTCTGCTCCAACACCCGGTTATGATGATTCACCCGGTCATGCTCTACCTGGGGTTTACGGGCTTCGCGACACCCTTTGCCTTCGCGTTCGCCGCCCTGGTCACCGGCGAACTCAGCACCTCCTGGTTTCGCACCACCCGGCGCTGGAGTCTCATCGCCTGGCTGACCCTGGGCTGCGGAATCGTCTTGGGCGGCCGGTGGGCCTACGAAGTTCTGGGCTGGGGTGGGTACTGGGCTTGGGACCCAGTGGAGAACGCTTCCCTGATGCCCTGGCTGGCTGCCACCGCCTACCTGCACTCGGTGATGATCCAAGAAAAGCGCAATATGCTGAAGACCTGGAACGTCGTGCTGATCGGTCTCACGTACACGATGTGCCTCTTCGGCACCTTCCTCACCCGGAGCGGAATCGTACAATCCGTCCACGCCTTCACCGACGCGGGGTGGTACAAACCTATTTTTCTCAGCTACGTGGTCGTCGCCGCGACGCTCTTCTACGGCGCGGTGATTTTCCGCCGAAAAGAATTGGCCAGCCCGAACCGGCTCGAATCCGTGGTGTCACGGGAGTCGAGTTTCATTCTCAACAACTGGGTTTTCATGGTGCTCCTTGCCGTCGTGTTCGGATTCACCATGCTGCCGGTCTTTTCCGAATCCATCAGTGGTGAGCGACTCACCCTGGGCCCTCACTTCTTCAACGTAGTCACCGGCCCACTGGTGCTGATCCTGCTCTTTCTCACAGGGGTCGGCCCCCTGGTGGCATGGCGCAAGGCCAGCCCCGCCAGCTTGAGACGCCAATTCAAGATTCCCGTATCCCTGGGCGTCGGCACGGCCCTTATCCTCGCGGCCATCTTTTGGGGCGAGGTGGGATATTGGGCCCTGACGTGCTGGGGGCTTTGCGCTTTTGTCGCGGGAACCATCGGCCAGGAATACACCCAGGCCATTCGGGCCCGTGTCCGGGCCCACAACGAATCACCCGCAACGGCGTTCATGACCCTCCTGCGCAAGAACCAGCGACGCTATGGGGGCTACATCATCCACATGGGAGTCGTCATCATTCTCCTGGGGATTTCGGGAAGTGTCTTCAATTACGAGACCCTGGAGAACATGGAGCCCGGCGATTCCGTCGAGGTCCAGGATTATCGGCTCCAGTACCTCACCGCGGAGCCCAT
>CAWVXN010000257.1:0-4890 GCA_963933695.1 uncultured Myxococcales bacterium
GATGGCCAGAATCATCTCGATGTCTTTGCGGCGATAGAGACGCTGCTTGGACCGAGACTTCGGGGGTGCCATCCAGCGAAATTCGGTTTCCCAGTAGCGGAGCACATGGGGCTTCACATCGGTAATTTGAGCCACTTCGCCGATTCGGTAATAAAGTTTGCCCTCGGGCAGGCTGTCCAACGCAGAGGACGGAGCGGGCGGCTGGGCAGAGCGCTTGGTGGAGGGCTTGACAGAGCGCTTGGCGGCGGACTTAGCCCGCGGCGCCTTCGAAGCGGCCGAGGCGGCAACGGTCCGTTTCCGGTTGCCCGCGCCGGTTTTGACCGCGGCAGCGCTCTTGCCCTTGGTCGCACTCGACTTTTGATTCCGAGCAGCCATCCGGGTTCCTTCGCTTCAAATTGGGCGCTTTGCCCGTTGGGCCAGAACGACGAATTTAGAGCGTGGCGTCCGGGCGTTCCGGATCAGCCTGATCCTCTTCCTCGTTCAAGACATTCTTTAGAACGAGACTCGGTTTGAAGGTCAGGACCTTGCGTGCCTCCAGCAAAATTTCCTGGCCAGTCTGTGGATTCCGGCCCTTCCGGGCATTTTTGTGCCGCACCACAAAATTGCCGAATCCTGAGATCTTTACTTTCTCGCCGTCGGCGAGAGTGTCTTTGATGATGTCGAAGACCTTTTCGACCAGCTCAGCTGCCTCTTTCTTCGAGAAGCCAACCCGCTCGTAGATCTGCTCGACGATCTCTGCCTTAGTCATGCAATCTCCCAGCTTCGCTAGGGGCCCCAGATGCCATCCGTCGACCTCACTCTACCCGCTCATGCCTCTGGTTTCTCGCCCAACTCGTTGAAAAGTCGACGGAAATCAGTTTTTTTCACGATGAGAGTCTACATCGAGACGGTACCGAGGGCAAAGGGCTACGCATGCTCCGGGCTGCCAACAGCGGCCACACACACCCAACCCGGCGCGCTATGCCGCCGCCTGCTTCGCCATCGCCACCAACTCGCCAAATGCCTTGGGATCGTCCAGCGCCAATTGTGCCAAAACCTTTCGATCGATTTCGACTCCGGCCTTGTTGAGACCGTCCATCAACCGGCTATAGGAAATGCTGTGCTCACGAGCCGCTGCATTGATGCGAGCGATCCAGAGCATGCGAAACTGGCGTTTGCGCTGCTTTCGCCCTTTGTAGGCGTAGAGATCAGCCTTCTCCACTGCCTCGCGAGCAACCGTGCTCAGTTTGCTCCGCGCGCCAAAATAGCCCTTGGCGCGGTCGAGCACTCTGTTTCTTCGCTTGTGTGCGGGAACGCCCCGCTTCACTCTCGACATCTCGTTCCTTCCTAGTCGGCGGCCATCCACCTGGAAAGCGGCCCAGTTTGCACCCGAACGTGGGTGCCGGAAATCTCAATCCCTGAATAGAGCGTTTTGGAAGTTGGCAGCCAAAGCGCTCGTCCCTGTGGACCACGCCCTGTACCCGGAATCCGGGACCAACCCCTCGGCTCTACATATACGGCAGCAAACGCTCCACTCGAGCCACATCCGCAGGGGCGACCAATTCCGCCGCCCTCAACTGACGCTTCCGCTTGGTTGTTTTGCATCCCAACATATGGTTCTTCATCGCCTTGTGGCGCTTCAGCTTTCCGGTCCCCGTTCGGCTGAACCGCTTGGCCGAGCCCCGGTGTGTTTTCATCTTGGGCATTGTCTTGCCTTCCTCATTGTCCGCGCAGTGAACTGCACGGGGTTTTCTTTCACAGGGGAGGGTTCAGGAAACCGCTTCCTCTTCCGCCCCCTGCCCTTCATCGATTGTTTGTGTCGCTGCTTCTTCTACCGGCTTTAGTTCTGCCGCTTCTGTTTCTGTCGCTTCTATTTCTGTTGCGTCTGTTTCTGTCGGTTCTGTCGGTTCTGTTTCTGTCGCGTCCGCCAGTTCCGGCCCAGCGTCTATGACCGGGCTTTCGTCCGTTCCCCCTGCAGCTTCGTCGGAAATCGCCTTTTCGCTCTCTTCCTTCCGCTTGAAATCGGCGATCACCTCGCGATCCCCGATCAGGATCATCGACATGAAGCGCCCTTCCATACGAGGAGGGTTCTCCGTCTTGGCGATCGCTCCGAGTTGCTTCGTCACTTCTACGAGTTGCGCCCGCCCGCGTGCGGTATGCACCATCTCCCGGCCGCGAAACATAACGGTCACCTTGACCTTGTCCCCGTCCATGAGAAATCGTCGCACGTTGTTGAGCTTGAAATCCAGATCGTGCTGATCCGTGCCCGGTCTCAGCTTGATCTCTTTCAGGGTGGCCGAATGAGCCGGCTTGCCTGCTTTTTTCTTCTGCTCGTATTTATACTTTCCGTAGTCCATGATGCGGCACACCGGCGGGCGTGAAGTCGCCGCGACCTCGACCAGATCGAGGCCCTCGGCTTCGGCCAGAACAATGGCATCCCCGGGAGTCATCACTCCCAGCTGCTCACTATCCGCGCCAATCACCATAATTTCCGCCGCCCGGATTCGCTCATTCACGCGAGTTGAGTCGCGTTCGGGCGCTACGATTCGAAACTTTGATCTCGATCTGCCAGGAATACAGATTTCCTCCCGGGACCTATGAGAGCGGTCCCATACTTCGCTTGGCGGTTGCATCCGCCAGCTGGTTCGCGATCGCGTCCATCGTCATCGCTTCAATTTTTTCTTTCGATTTTCGCAGCCGGGGCGCAACCGTCCCCGCCTGAGCTTCCTGCTCTCCTACAACTAGGGAGAGCGGAATTTTCTGCTTCTCGGCATCTCTAATCTTAAAGCCAAGGGTTTCATTCCGAGAGTCCAGTTCCACCCGTACGCCCGAGTCCATGAGCCGAGCCTTGACGACCTTGGCGTACTCAGTCTGCTTCTCCGAGATCGGCAATACAACCGCCTGAACAGGAGAAAGCCAGAATGGAAAGTCGCCCCCTGTGTGCTCGATGTAGATCCCGATGAAACGCTCCAAAGAACCCAAAATGGCCCGGTGGAGCATAGCGGGTTGGTGGAGTTCACCATCGGACCCTACGTAACCCAATTCGAACCGGCCTGGCATGGCCATATCGATCTGAATCGTCCCCAGGGTCCAGGCTCGGCCCAAAACGTCCCGAAAATCGGCCTCTACCTTGGGGGCATAAAAGGCCGCGTCGCCCTCCTTGATCCCGCATTTGAAGCCGGCGCGCTCCACGGCTTGGATCAGGGCCTTTTCGGCCACATCCCAATCCGCCGCTTCTCCCAGGAACTCCTCGGGCCGAGTGGAGACGGCCATTTCCAGGCCTTCGAGGCCCAACTGGGTATACACCTCGCGCACCATCTGGAAGAAAGCGTCCAATTCCTCGGGGACCTGCTCGGGAGCGCAATAAATATGCCCATCGTCTTGGGCAAATGAGCGCACCCGGGTCATGCCGGTGAGCGTTCCGCTGCGCTCGTTGCGGTGGAGCCGGCTGAACTCGGCCCAGCGAATAGGCAGGTCCCGGTAGGAGCGCTTACCCGTGGCGAAGAGATGACAATGACCAGGGCAGTTCATGGCCTTGACGCCGAGTTCCTCGTCCTCGTCCGAGCCTTGAAACCAGTACATATCGTCGTGAAATTTATCGTAATGACCCGAACGGCGAAAAAGCTCACTGCGAAACAACTGGGGAGTGATGACTTCCTGGTAGCCGTAGCGCGGATAGAGATCGCGCATGTAGTCGCAAAGGCCGTTGTAGAGAGCCACGCCCTTGGGCAAGTAGAAGGGGGCACCCGGGGACAGGACCGGATCCAGCATGAAAAGACCGAGTTCGACCCCCACCCGGCGGTGATCGCGTTTTCGGGCCTCCGCCATCCGGTTCAGGTAGCTCCGAAGCTCTTTCTTGCTCGAATAGGCAGTGCCGTAGATTCGCTGGAGCTTGAGGCCTTTCTCATCCCCGCGAAAATACGTGCCCGAAGCATCGAGCAGCGTGACCGCTCCGATCTGGCCGGCATGTTGAACGTGGGGGCCACGACAGAGATCCACAAAATCTCCGTGATGAAAGAGACTGATCTCCTCGCCCTCGGGAATATCGTCCAGGCGGGATAGTTTCAGATCCTCGCCCTTCCCGGCAAATAGGGCTCGGGCTTCCTCCCTGCTCACTCCCTGGCGCACAAACGTCGCGTCCTCGGCGATAATTTTCTGCATCTCTTTGCCGATTCGCTCAAGGTCTTCGGGGGTGAAGGGCTCCTCCACCAGAAAATCGTATTGAAATTTCTCGCTGTGGTCGGCTCGCCCGGCATCGACCTGGGCGTCGGGGAACAAGCGCTTCACGGCGTCGGCCATGACGTGCTCCGCCGAATGGCGAATCACCTCGCCGCCCTCGGGATCCCGGGCCGTAATGATTTCCACCGCGACGTCCTCATGGAGCGGCGTGCGCAGGTCCACCATTTCGCCCGCGATACGCCCGGCCAGAGCGGCCTTGGCGAGCCCCGGCCCGATTCGCTCCGCAACCGCGAGCACCGTCGAACCGTTCTCCAGCGCCAGGCAGTTGCCGTCGGGGAGAGTGATGTTGACCGAATTACTCATCGGGTGCGTGGGTCATACGTGCTTGGATAATGCATGCGTGGGTAATCGGGCGCTTCATTGCGGTCCACAGGTTGTGTTCATCTGGCGAATTGCCCGGGCCGGATCCGATTGGCGGACCGGACCCGTAGAGGTCTCTATGGTAGGCACGGGCGGATTTGAACCGCCGACCCCCACCGTGTCAAGGTGGTGCTCTAGCCCCTGAGCTACGTGCCTGAATTATTCCTTCTCGGCGCACGGCACCTCAAGAGGGACCATTTGTTCGCTAAGAAGGCGGAATAGTTACCGATTTCGGGATGCCATGTCAATTGCCCCTCGGCCTGGACCCGGGATTTTTTCCAGCAAGAGGGCCCCTGCATCTCTGAGCGTCAC
>CAWVXN010000258.1:0-4889 GCA_963933695.1 uncultured Myxococcales bacterium
CCACCCGTGTATTGGCTTACCTGGCAGCACAACCCATCTAGGCATGGGGCATGGGGCATGGGGCACAGATCCCCAGTCGCCTAGACTGTCGGGTTGCCAACCCTGGAGGGCGGGGTGTGACGAAAAAAACGAACGATTCGTACCCAAGCACCCGAAATTCGACATCCCGAAAATTCGGCGCCTGCCTATTCTGGACCCGGCGATTCAGCTTCCTCTTTGCCGTATTTTATTCCCTTGGGTTCCCCACCGCGTGCACGACCCCTCCGCCCATTCACGAGACGTCCCCCGACGAACTCCGGTTTGAAATCGCCCGGGACGCGCCCGGGCTTTCCCGACGTTCGGTGGTCATCCCGCACGAAATTTCCGACGAGCGCTTTGCCTTCATTCACTCGAAGGTGGATGACCTCGACGACCCCTCCCGGGGCGCCCAGGCGCTCCTGAAACTACTCTTCGACGACCGGTATCTCGGCCTCCAATACCGGTGGGGAGAAACTGAAAGCGCCGAGATCACCATCGCAAAAGGAGGCGGCAACTGCCTCTCCCTGGCCGCGGTTCTAGTCGGCACCGCCCGGCGCTATTCCGGCGCCGCCCGGTATATTGAAATTCAAGATTATCCTGAACGAAAGGACGTGGGCGACCTTCAGATTTGGTCCAGCCATATTGCTGTCCTGCTTCCCAGCGTCAACGGACCCCTGATCATTGACTTTCGCGGCATCCAAAAAGAAAGCCCCTCGGTCCGCTTCCATCGTCTGGGCGACCGTGCCCTCGTCGCGCACTATTACAACGACAGGGGCTACGACCTGATCCGCCAGGCACACGATGACGACCAAACCGTGCCCTGGCAGGAAGCGGCTCGCCAGTTCGAAATCGCGACCCAAGTTGATCCCGAACTCTCCCGAGCTTGGAACAACCTTGGCGTTGCCCGAGCGAGGCTCGGCCAACTCGAGGGCGCCGAAGACGCTTATCAGCGCGCCCTCGGAACCTCCGATCAGTTCATGGAAGAGGCAACCGCCGATAATTTAATCAGTCTGGACTTCCGGCGCCTGAAATCAAACGACACGCCCGACTGAAGAGACCATCGCTAGTGAAGAGACCTTACCTAGCAAATAGACCCTCTCTAGCGAGTCAGGGATCGGAACCATCGCGCAATATCAGCGGAGTTCTCATCCGGAGGGAGCCGAGAAGCCAAGGCGAACGCCCGGCGCGCGAGCGCGCGCTTTCGAGGATTTCCTCGGATCGGACCCGACAAACGCGAGAGCGAAGCCCAGGCGTACTCCGGCTCTCCAGCAAGGGCAGCCAGCTCTGCTCGCATCAACAGGTCCGAAGCCCTTCGGTCGCGGGCAACCATTATGTCGATCAATTCGAGGCCCACCCGACCATTCTGGGAAATCTTCGATGCCAACCTCCACCCGCTCCTCAGCCGCACCGCCTCGGGAAAGAGAAGACTACCGGGCCTCACCTGAGCCAGGCGATCGTCCAGCGCCTCCACGGCAGGCCATTCTC
Organism: uncultured Myxococcales bacterium; assembly: GCA_963933695.1. GTDB lineage: Bacteria > Myxococcota_A > UBA9160 > UBA9160 > UBA4427 > JAZXM01. Next base: position 1,504 of record CAWVXN010000258.1, read on the forward strand.
CCTTGACCATCTGGCGACGACCCTCTATGACCCCAGCCTCGGGCGCCGGCCACGCGCTCAGATCGACTCGATCAGAATCGATCAGGCCCAGGCCGTACTGGGCTGAGAGCGAAGAGGGATCCCGGGCGAGCACCTTCTCGAAGGAAACGGTGGCCTCGAGGGGGCGTTCCCGGGCCAAGCTGAGCCAGCCCTGGCCCAACTCACGATTGGCTCCGAGTCCTTCCTCAATGATCGAATTCGCGCGTTGGATCGACTGACGTCCAACGAGCCGCCGTATGAGCATTCCCGTGTCCACTTGCGACACCAGATCCGGGAGTGAGTCAAAAACTTCCAACTCTTCTCCCGCTTTATTCCTCGCCCTGCCAGCACTGGAAACGCGTCCACCCGCCCAGGCCAGATGGTTGTGATCATCCGTGATGATGGGGTTGCCCGCCGCAAAGGCACGGGAAGCTTTCTTCTCCAGACGAATCGCCGCCACCACGTCGACCACATCATGAACGCCGATCCGGGCGAAATCCTCCGGCGCCTTGGCGATCGCCTGTCCCGCTGTTTCAAGAAGGTCGATTTCCTGGTTGGCCGCCAAAAAGAGGATCGCCGGGCCTCCCGGGCGCAGCACCGTGACATGATCAAAAACCGCAGCCAACGTACCCACAAGGCCTCGAAGGAGGGGACCGTCCACAAATCCGAGCCCCATCCATTGGACGAACACGCCGTCTGGATTCAGTCTCTCCTGTACCAGACTGAAAAATTCCTTCGTGTAGAGATGCGATGCACCCGAAGTCCATGGGTGCGAAGGCTGTGAAATGATCGCATCGTAGTTCTTGCCCGTAAGCATCAGGGCACCGCGCGCATCCCCGATGCGTAGAGTCAAGCGTGGATCGTCAAGGGGATCGGGAAGGTCATGCATGGCAAAAGCCTCTCGATTGGCTCTCACCATCTCGGGCTCAAGTTCGATCAGATCGATCTCCCGAACCGAGGGCGGCACCGCACTCAGAGTCCGGCCACCTCCCAAGCCGATGATCAGTACTCGCTCGGATTCCGGCCTCGCCAAGAGGGGAAGAAGAGCAAGCCAACGTGCTTCCTGGTAGAGGTCGGGCGGATTGGACAAAGACTGGATCATTGACTCGGGTAACCCATTGGTCGAGATCTGATGGGCGTAGCCGACCTTCGTCAGAGTGACCGTCGCCGACCGCCCCACGCCCAGAAAGTCGATGTTTCCGCTGCCCTCACCGCCTTTGAGCGCGGCCATACTGAGGAGATGATAAGGAGGGCCCGGACGAACGATCATCAGGGCAACCATCGTCAATCCGGCTAAACCCGCCAGAATCTTCGTTCTGGAGCCGGAGACGAACAAAAGAGCCGCCCCGACGGCCAGCAATAAATTAATCGTGGTTCCAACCAGCAGGGTCCCCTCGAACCCGAAAGCAGGAAGCAGCCAGAATCCCGCTGCCACCGAACCCACGATGCACCCCAGGGTGTTCCACGCATAGACCCGGGCGCTGGCGGACGCTGCATCGTCCACATCCACCGCCATTAGGCGGACCGCAAAGGGAAAGCTGGCACCGATGCACACCGTCACCGGCAACAAGGTGAAAATCGAAAGTACAGCACCCGGAAGCAAATTCGAGGACGACGCGTTCAGCAAAACCGCCAGGCTTGGAAGCCAATCCGCGAAGGAAAAAGTCATCCACGCCATCAATGCCGTTGCGAGTTGAGCGATGGCAAATCCGAAACCGGCACGCTCGGCATCACGGGCGAAGCGCGAGGCCACTGCACTTCCCAGGGAAATGCCGATTAGAAAACTTGCCAGCATCGTCGCAAATGCTGCAGTGCTCCCGCCCAGTACGAAACCGAGCATGCGAACCCACAACACTTCGTAAATAAAGGAGACCGCGCCCGAGGCAGAGATCAGCAAGAGGACCGGGGAGAAACCGGAAGACCGGCGCGCCGGTTTACCCTGGGCGGCGGGCGCGTAGCGCGAGAGCAATGCGGCGGCCCCAAAGACCAAGGCATTGGCCAGTGCGCCGAAATAGATTGTCTGGCGCAGGCCAAACTCAGGCAGCAGAAAAAACGCGGCGCTCACTGCACCGCAGATGGCCCCGGCCGTATTGACCGAGTAGAGGTAGCCAATTCGCGGACCCACCTGGTCATTGGTTTGAACAGCATGCCGAGCCAGCAGGGGGAGGGTCGCGCCCATCAGGGCCGTACAGGGGACCAGCACCAGGAAGGCACCCCCCAGATGAAACAGCGCCGTGGCGAGGCCAACGCTTTCTGGCGGCGCATCCAACCCCCCGAGCCAATTCACATAAATGCCCATCAGGCCGCGAATCGCAAAGGGAACCGCCAGGGCCCCCAGGCCGATACCCAGCTCGATCACCCCATAGGCAAAAACCGGGCGACGGATGCGATGCGCCCAGCGCCCTGCCAAAGCGGCCCCCAGCGCCAGCCCGGCCATGTAGGCAGCCAAGACCGCGGTCACCGCCAGTTCGGACGTGCCAAATACGAAAGCAAGCTCACGCGTCCAGGCGGTTTCATACAAAAGCGCAGCAAAACCCGACACGAAAAAACAGAGCTGCAGAAGTATAAAGCGCAAGTCCATCAAAGAATTCCGATCCTTAACGACAGTTGATTGCTCATTTCCCTCGGGTAAGACTAGCACGACCGCAATCCCCAGCCGCTCGAGCCCTTAGGGCGCACGCGGTCCGGATGCTAGGGTGGACACTGTGATCACAAAAATTCCTTTCGGAAGAACCCAGCATTCCAGCACCCGTATCCTTTTCGGGGCCGCGGCCCTCGGCGCCATGCGCCAGGATCGAGCGGACAAGGTGCTCGAACTTCTCCTCGAATCCGGGGTGAATCATATTGACACCGCCGCGGGCTACGGGGACTCCGAAGAGCGCGTAGGCCATTGGATGGCCGAACACCGAAAGCACTTCTTTCTCGCGACAAAAACAGGTGAACGCAGTGGAGCCGGCGCAAGGGAGAGCCTCCACCGATCCTTGGAACGCCTTCGCGTAGACTGCGTGGACCTGATCCAGCTTCATAACCTGGTGGACGAAAACGAATGGGAGCAGGCACTCGGGGCCGGTGGGGCCCTCGAGGCGTTGATCGCAGCGCGCCAGGAAGGGCTGGTTCGCTTCATCGGGGTCACCGGGCATGGGACTGAGGTCGCCGCCATGCACCTCCGAAGTCTCGAACGTTTCGACTTCGACTCGGTTCTCCTGCCCTGCAACTACGCGATGCTCTCACAGCCCGGCTATGCCGCGGACTTCGACGCCTTGATGGAGATCTGTCGCAATCGAAATGTCGCGGTCCAGACCATCAAGTCCGTGGCACGCCGGCGATGGCAGGGCGACGATGGCCCCCGCTATAGCTGGTACGAACCT
>CAWVXN010000259.1:0-4869 GCA_963933695.1 uncultured Myxococcales bacterium
TGACCGACGAGAACCTCTGCGACCCGCCGAGCCTGTCCCTTGTCCAAAACATTATCCCCGGCTCCGCTCTGGAGAATCCCGCGATGAAAGAGCCCTTTCGCATCTGGGCACGCCATCAGGGTCGCCGCGCTCATAGCTCCCGCCGACTGGCCGAAGACGGTCACGTTTTCCGGATCGCCCCCGAAGGCTTCGATATTCGCCCGGACCCAACCCAGTGCGGCGATCTGGTCGCGCAGACCCAAATTCGTTTGCACCCTTGAGCCGGCACCAAGGCTCCGGAGGTCGAGACCGCCGAAAACGCCGAGTCGATAATTGAAAGTGACAACGACGGTGTCTCCTCGTTTAGCAAGGCGATCGCCCGCGTAGAGATGAAAACTTCCGGAGCCATGGCTGAAACCACCGCCGTGAATCCAGACCAGGACCGGGCGACGCCCCTTGTCCACAGCCGGAGTCCACACGTTGAGGTTCAGGCAGTCTTCCCCCGCCCCAGCCCGGGGCACCGGCGACCAGCGGGCCAGGGGACCCGAACTGCCTGGGCCTTGAAGTGCGGCCTGGCCAAAGCGACTGGCATCCCGGGTGCCCGGCCAGGGCTCAATGGCTTCGGGCTCCCTGAACCGGCCCTCACCCGCGGTTGAAGCCGCAAATGGGATCCCTCGGAAAATCTGGACACCGCGTTCTTCGGTGCCCTCCAACCAGCCTTTGGGCGTCAGGACTCGCGGGCGACGGCTCACTGGCCGCCTCCAGCCAAATTACAACTCCGCGACAAGGGCACGCGCTGATTCGGCGAGCCCATCCACCTGAAAACGAAAGGCATCGGTGTCGGCCTGCGCACCCATCACCCCCTTGAGATAACGCGACAAGACGCCCTCAACAATTGCCGCCATCCGCCAGTACTGAAAGGCCCGGTAGTACCCGATTTTCTCGGCATTTCGGCCGGTCAATTCCTCGTAGAGCGCAACGAATTCTTCGCGGGTCTGAAAGCCGCCGGTGGTTGTCGGAAACGAAGTCGCTCCTCCTCTCACCTCTTCACCGGGTTGCCCCCAGTTGTTGATCACGTAGCCCAGATCCGCCAGGGGATCGCCCAGGGTACAGAGCTCCCAGTCGAGAACGGCTTTAATGCCTCCATCCGAACCCACCAGCATATTGCCGAGTCGGTAGTCGCCATGAACGATGGCTGCCCCCACCTGCTCGGGGATATTGGAAGCGAGCGCCTGGTAGACCTCTTCCATGGTCTCCAGTTCGCGGGTCTTCGTTTTCTCCCATTGGGTCCGCCAGCGCTTGAGCTGCCGGGCCAAATAGGCTTCGGTTCGCCCCAGTTCGCCAAGCCCCACCGCCGCCGGATCGACCCGGTGAAGCTTTGCCAAGACCCCAACTACTTCGGCGCCTAGGCCCGCGCGACTCTCCAGCGGGAAAACCTCGGCGGTTTTGGCCGCGTCGGCGAGGACATGACCATCGATAAAGTTCATGATGTAAAAGGGGGCGTCGTTGACACTCGGATCCTCGCAGAGCCCGAGAGCAGAAGGAACCGGAACGGGGGTTTGCTCCAGGGCGGAAATGATTCGATGCTCCCGGGCCATGTCGTGGGCCGTGGCAATCACCGCGCCAGTGGGTGGGCGGCGAAGTACAAAATGATTGCCCCCACGGTCCGTAACCCGGAAGGTCAGATTGGAATGTCCGCCAGCAATCAGATCGAACTCAAGGGGAGGCTCCGCGCCTTCAATGTTCTCTCTGAACCAAGCGTTAAGATTTTCCGAGTTGATTCCTGCAGTCGCCATGCTTCCCTCTCGACCCTTCGTTTTCCCCGATTCGAGCGGGGCGAGTATACCAATCTCCAGTGGGGCACTCCCAATGAATCCAACATTACGGCACCACCGAAGGGGTTCACGGCCAATAATTAAGACCCGGAGTTACGCCAGGCCTTGACTCCCTCGCCGGATACGAGTGAAGCCCTCCCCCACCCGGGCGCTCCCCTGTTGCCATTGGCCTGGAACACGACGAAGATATCCCGAATGAAGTCGAAGCGGCCCATTCTTGCAGGAATTCTCGCGTTCAGCTTGATTTGGGTTTCGGGGTGCGCGGGGCTCAGCGGGGCCGGAAATTCTTCGAGAAACGTCATCTTGACGAGTGATTTCGACGACGCCAGCGTGGGCGCCGAAGTCGCAAAAAATATGGCCCAACAGATGGGCATCGTCAAAGACCCTGATCTCCAGGCCTACATAGAGGTCATTGGTCGGCGGATGATCCCCTTCGCGCCGGCCCGATCGTTCGACTACACGTTCCATATCATCGATCAGTCGGCCCCGAATGCCTTCGCTCTTCCAGGCGGTTACATCTACATCTCCCGAGGCCTCCTGACGCTCGTCAACAGCGAGGACGAACTCGCGTGCGTCATCGGCCACGAAATCACCCACGCCGCCGAACGCCATTCGGCCGGTCGACAGCAATTTGATTCGCGTATGAATCCACTTTCCATCGGATTCATGCGCATCGGTCAACTCGCCGCCTACGGACGGGATCAGGAAAGAGACGCCGATCGCGGCGGACAGATTCTCGCTGCGAAAGCGGGATGGGATCCATCCGGAATGGCGACGTTCATGCAGGATATCGATTCCATGGAACGGCTCACCACGGGTTGGTCGCGTCTACCCGGCTTCTTCGACAGTCATCCCACATCGCCCCAACGCGCCGCAGAATCAACCAATCGTGCGGAAAACCTAAAATGGACCCCGCGCCCCAACATCGCGAGCAGCCAATATATTTTTCTGAAAAAAATGACGGGCCTGGCCCTGGGTGCCGACCCCAAAGAGGGGATCTTCGAGGGCACCCGTTTTCTTCACCTTGATATGGACTTCAGTTTGCTCTTCCCCCATGGGTGGCAGCTGATCAACAACCACGATGCCGTGGGCGCAGTGGCCCCTGCCGGGAACGCCTTCATCGCCCTGCAGGTAGCGGGCCCCGGCGACGACCCCAAAGCCATGGCCCAAATCTTTGCCCAGACCGAATTGCGGGAGGGAAACGGCCGCGTCCGCAGGGAGCAGGCGCTACTCATCGGTTCGCTCTCCGCATACCGGATTCATGTCACCGCCGGCGAGTTTAAAGGCTTCATGACCTTCATTGCGTACAACGACTTCATCTACCGTCTCGACACGCTTACGACCGGCGGCCCCATCGATAGCTATGCGGGTCGCGGGCGAACGGTGGCGCGAAGTTTTCGCCCCCTTACGGAGCAGGAGAAGGGGCTCTTCAAGAGCACTCAGCTCAGCCTCGTCACCGGACGAGCCGGCGAGAGTCTCCAAGGCCTGAGCGCCCGGACCACCAACGAACTCGACCTGGCCACAACCGCGGTGCTCAACGACCTCTTCATCGACTCCCGACTCGAGGAAGGCCAGTGGGTCAAGATCGGACGAGCGCGACCCTACGTCCCCGAGCCCCCCCCAAAAAAACCGGGGCAGGGCTCGACCGCCGCCGAAGCGTCACCGCCCCTCCTCTGAATCCCCGTGGGGCAATCGGGCCTGATTGGAGCTGAGGGGCCACCTGGGGCGCCCAGGATTTCTCTTTGGCCCCCGGTGGCTCCCAGTGGCCCCCCGTGCATGGAAGCCGACGGCCTCGACGCAGAAAAAATGCAGGCGACGGGCAAATAGGACTCCAGTTGCCCCCGAGACCGCCCGATCCAAGGAACATGACTCTCCAAGAATCCACTGGGCGACGCTCCATCGGCAGCCGGTCAATTTCCATGGGAAACTCCGAAGCCAGACTCATGCTGAGAACAGCCCTCGGACCTTACTGCCAAGCCGGCTACAACCAACTCTGCGACATGGCGGGCCACAGTACGAGTTTCGAGGCCACCGGTCCTTCGGGCATGGCCTATCGAGTCAACTGCTTTATCAACCAGGTTTCACCCGACGATCACATGATCACCGTCGCGGGCATCGCCACCGAGATCGGAAACGCAGCCTGGCTCCCGGATGAAACATCCCTGGGTTTCAGCATCATGTCGGACGGAACGATTTTCTAGCCCCACTGTCCAGTCGCTTCCGACCCACTTGTCTTTCGACCATGCCCACACTGGACGGACTCAGGGCTGGACGTGGTTCTCGCAGGCGTCCAGTAGGCCGTGCGGTTCCGTCCCGAGATAAAGGCATTCAAGGCTACTGCGCGGAATGAACCCCTGATCGACAGCCTGGTGGAGAAACTCCATCAACGTGTCGTAATAGCCGGCCACGTTCAATAAGCCACTCGGCTTGGGATGAATTTTCAACTGGGCCCAGGTCAGGATCTCTAGGATTTCCTCGAAGGTTCCGAGACCGCCCGGCATCGCAATGAAGGCATCGGAGAGGTCTTCCATCATCGCCTTGCGCTCGTGCATGCTGGCCACCACGTGCAACTCACTGAGGCCGCCATGGGCCACTTCCCGCGCTTCAAGAGCCCTGGGGATAACCCCCGTGACTCGGCCTCCATGATCGAGAACTGAATCCGCCAGCACCCCCATCAGGCCCACCTTTCCGCCTCCGAAGACCAGTTCAATGTCGCGCTCGACGAGCGCCCTGCCCATGGCCCGAGCGGCCTCGGAATACTCGGGGAGCCCTCCTGAATTCGAGCCACAGAAGACGCATACCCGGCGCATCATGGCCGGGGGTCGATCCCGCGAAGATGCGCCGTTTCGTTGAGGCTTCCGACACTCTGAATCCCCTCGGACGAGGCGTAGAACCGATTGACACTGGTGTACATCGGGTTGAAGAAGAGCCGGAAATCAAACTCCATCACGGTGGACGCCCATGCGTTAATCACCCCGCCATGGCAGAACACCGCAACCCGGCGCCCCTTGTTCTCGGCGACGATATCGCCGAGACCCGCAACGACAGCCTGATA
>CAWVXN010000260.1:0-4857 GCA_963933695.1 uncultured Myxococcales bacterium
TGGTCTGGCCCTCCGCGCCGATGGGAGTTCGACTCACGGAGAGCGAGATTCGCGAGTTGCCGCTGGCTGGGTTGAAGAGCGCCCAGGGCCGGGCGGCGCGGGCCCTCGCGTTAACCGTACTCCCGCCGGGGCAGTCGGTGGCGATCCAAGCCATCTTCCCGCGCCCGCCGGATGACGCCGTGCACTTTGCGTTGGATCTGGGTCCGGCCGTGGACCGATTGCTGGAGAACGAGCGAGATTCCGGGCGCTGAGCGCTCAGCCCCCTCCAGGGCTGTTCTCGCCGCTCTTCTTCGTCACTTCTTCCTTGTCCGGGGTTACGTCGATCTCGTCTTCTCCCGAAATTCCGGCTTTGAAGTTTTTGATGGCTTTGCCAACCCCCGCCCCAATCTCCGGAAGCCTGCGGGCTCCGAAGAGGACGACGACGATCACGAGGATAATTCCGAGTTCTGTGGCGCCGAGTCCAAACATCGCGCACTCCATCGCGGTTGAGATTCTGACCGCTTCAGGACCCGAAAGTGCCGCTGGCTTCCTCCCGGGTCAAGTCGTAGGATGCCCTCGATTCGAATTCATAGCCATCTCCCTGTTTCCCTGGGGGTTTTATTAAGGAGTTCAGAGTGGCAATTTTTAAGGCCTACGACATCCGAGGAGTCGTTCCCGGGGAACTGGATGCTGAGATCGCCTACGGGGTAGGGCGGGCCACGGCCCATTTTATCGGCGCCGAGCAGCTTGTTGTGGGGCGCGATGCCCGAGTTCACTCGCCCGAACTCTGCCAGGCCCTGATTCGCGGCATTACCGACGAGGGCGTTTCAGTCATCGACTTGGGTCTGGCGGCAACGCCCATGGTCTACTTTGCGGTGGCAGACTTGGCCGCCGGGGGCGGCGTGATGGTGACGGCGTCCCACAATCCTGCGGAGTACAACGGCTTTAAAATCTGTCGTGAGAAGGCCATTCCCATCGGTGAGGCGACGGGGCTTAAGGAAATTGAGGCGCGGGTGGCCGAGCGTGTGACGGCTGCGCCTGCGGCCCGTCTCGGCACCGTGGAACAGCGAGATGTACGAGCCGGCTACGCGAGTCAGGCTCTTTCGGTGGGCGCGGGGCGTCCATCTGCGCGGGTTGCCATCGATTGCGGCAACGGGATGGCGAGCGTTGGCCTAGAGCCGGTGCTCGATCGGTTGTCCCTAACCGTGGAACGCCTGTACTTCGAACCGGATGGGACATTTCCGAACCACGAGGCGGATCCACTCAAACTCGAGAATCTGTCCGAGGTCTCAGATGCTGTGCGCCGGGTGGGGGCCGACTTTGGCGTGGCGTTCGACGGCGATGCCGATCGAGCGGTTTTCGTCGATGAGGGGGGCCGCCCCATCGCCTCGGATTTGATGACCGCCGTTATGGCGCGTCACCAACTCGCCCGAAAGCCCGGCGGTCTCGTGCTCTACGATCTGAGGTCGAGTCGAGCCGTGGCGGAGGAGGTCGAAGCGGCGGGGGGGCGGGCCGAGATGTGTCGCGTCGGCCATTCCTTCGTGAAAGCTCATATGCGCGAGTCCGGAGCGGTCTTCGCCGGGGAACTCTCAGGCCATATCTATTTTCGGTTTGCCAATGACCTGATCGCTGATGATGCTGTCGCCGCTTTTGTCGCCCTTCTGGATGTTCTTGATGCCGAGCGACGTCCTCTCTCGGAGATTGTCGCTCCCTTACGTCGATACCATGCCAGCGGCGAGATCAACCGTCGGGTTCGGGATATCGGGATCGTACTGGAGACGATAGAACAGGAGCACTTGGGGGCTCCATCGGTGTCGAAACTCGATGGTCTTCGGGTGGGCTATCCGGACTGGTGGTTCAACCTGAGACCGTCGAATACCGAACCCGTGCTGCGGCTGAACTTGGAGGCCGATAGCGAGGCGAAGATGGTCCTTGAGAGAGACCGGATTCTCGCGCGGGTCGAGGAACTGGGCTCCTGAGAAAAGAGGACGCCCAGGCCTCGGGGCTCACCCCTGGGGTCTGGCGATTTCCTCCTGGATGAGTTCGTCAAAGGCCTCGATGGGTTGGGCGCCGCTCAAGAAGATGCCGTTGACGAAGAAAGCGGGCGTTCCTGAAGCCCCGAGTTGTTCGGCATCCTTGAGGTCTTTGGCGACCTGCGCCTCGGTTTCCGGGGCGCTCATGCAGGTCTCGAACTTTTCCATATCCAGGGCCAAGGTCGTCGCGTAGCCGGATAGCTGCTCGCGCCCAAGGGCTCTCTGGTTGGCGAAGAGAAGGTCGTGGTACTCCCAGAAGCGGCCTTGATTTCCCGCGCAGATCGAGCCGTAAGCAGCGATTCGCGCGTTGTCGTGAAAGCTCAAGGGAAGGTGACGAAAAACTATTCGGACCTGCTCGGGATATCGGGCGGCAATCTCCTTCATTGTCGGAACGACTTTCGAGCAATAGGGGCATTGGAAATCGCTGAATTCGACGATGGTTACCTGCGCGGTTTCGGGCCCGAGGGAGTACCCGAGAGGCGCAACGGTCTTCCTCTCCCTGGGAAGCGAAACCACTACGGTTGCTTCGTCTCGGAGTCCTTCGCGAATGCTCTCCTCCCTGATCTGGCCGAGGTATTCACGAATCGGAACAGCCAGGGTCTCAAGGGTGGTTCCTGGGGCAAAGCGATTTTGATTCTCTGCATAGAATGTCTGGACTTCAGCATCAGTGACTTCGGGAAGTTCCGTGATTCTCGCGGTCATCCATTCGGTCTCACTCAGCTGGGCGGTAGCGGCTTCTCGCGTAATCAACCTTTCGTCGATGATTTCGTTGATGGTTTGGCGTCGAGCTTCGTACAGCGCGGCATCACCCTTGCCACCGGGAAATTTTTCGGCGAAGAGGCTGTCTTTGATTCGTCGGTCGACGTCCTCCAGGGCGATGGGATCGCCGTTGACCAGAGCGATGGGAGGCTGGTCGGAAACTGAGCCATCGTTCGCGTTATCTCCTGCATTTGCGCAGGCGAGCACCGCGACGAGGCCGAAGAGCGCGGTCATTAATCCTGCGACTTGTCGAAGATGGGTGGCGTAGTTTCTATTGGGTTGCTTCACGCTGTTTCCTCCGGATTTTTTTGCACTCTACCCCAATCGGCTTTGGGGGGTACTCGCTTGAGGCTCAGCCTCGCAGAGCCCTCAGAAATGTGGCGAGCACTGGGGGCGCATCCTCGGGCTCGATCGCTTTCTCGGCTTGCCCCTGTCCCTGTCCCAGTCGGTGGCGAATAGCCTCGTTCGCCTGGGTGGATGAGGCCCCGCCCTGACTGTTGGCTGAGGGGATCGGTGTGAGAGAGAACTCGAGATGAAGGATTCGCAGGGGATTGATTTCCCGGATGGCCGCAGTCGCATCGAGCAGACAGCTGAATTCTTCTTCGGCTTGGGCGAGGAATTGACGAATGAGTACCGAAGGCTCCCCTATTCCTCTCTGGGCGAGTTCCGAGAGGAGTTGGCAGCTCATCTTTGGGCTGCGCCGAGAACCCAGAAGCGGCCAGTTCGATTGAACGGTGGCGATTCCTCGGACGAGACAGCGTTCGGCTTCGGGGCCCGCGCTTTCCTGGTCGGTATCGTCGATGAATATTGCCAGGGGGTAGGGCGGGGCGCTCTCCGCGGGAATTCGGACCCGGGCGGTCACTCTTTCGCCCCGCGCGGTGAATTCCAGTCGCTGGCCAAGCGCCCGCGGGCCGGGGGTGAGGGAGACCGAGAGAGCGCCAAGCCTTTCGGGTTGAGCCGGGTGGGTAAGGGAGAGTCTCCGGGTGGGCATCGGGCCGAACGGTAGCAGCCCCGGCCTATAGGCTATTTGCCCGCTGGTTACTGGGAGAATCCGTATGTTCTGCGGGCCTCAGCGCGGCAGCAGCAGCTTGCGTGCGCGATAGAGATTTGACTTGATCGCGTCCTCGGACTTCTTGAGCTTTGCAGCAATTTCGCTGATGGGGCGGTCGTCGATGTGGTGCAGGCGAAAGAGCATACGCTGCTCATCGGTGAGTTTGTGGGCGGCGGCGCTCATTTCTGCGATCCGCTCCTGGCACTCGTATTCCTCCAGCGGGGTGGGTCGAGTGCTGGCGTGGGCGGTGTTGCTCTCGGAGTCCTCTTCCATCAGCGGAACCGTAGGATGGCGCTTGCGCTTGAACCGGCTGGCGATCACTCGGCGAGTCACGCCGAAGATCCAGGCCGCGAACGGGGCTTCGCCCCGGTAGGAGTCCAGGCAGGAGAAGACCGCGATAAACACCTCTTGGGTCGTCTCTTCCACATCGGCTCGAATGCCCATGCGCCGATCGATAAAGCGGTATATGCGCTTGAAATACCGCTCGTAGAGGATCTCGAATGCTTCGCGATCGCCCTTGCGGACCTTATCCACAATTTCTAAGTCGCTGCATTCCTGCACGGGCTGATCGGCGGATGCCGGGCCCACTCGGCAGGCACTCGGTGCCAAGCTCTCGGTGGGCGCGTGTTGCGGAGCCCCGCTGGGCGTCGTTTCGTTCCTGTTTGCCTGTTCTCGCATTTGACTGTCCCCCTGAATTCCCAGATTCAGATCCCAAGGAGCCGCTGCGCCTAGTGAAGGTCGCAGGGACTCTCATTGGGTTGTGTCCCTGGGGTCCATGGAGGTGTCAAAAAAATATCCGAATCGTTAAAAAAAGACTCAACTACCCGGGGGGAAGGGCGAGAGCGTCAAAAGGCGGCCCAGGGCACTTCGCTCGGCCGACGTAACGGCCTCTATTCGCCCAAGGGTTCCTCGGTATCGGATTTGAGTCCGAGGTCGCTGTCTCTCAGATTGCTTCGGAAGGCGGGTAGCGGCGGGCCGGCCTCCGGTACGGCGAATTCCCTGACCGGGCCTTGCCGCTCCGGGCTCGAAGGGCCT